>JBEKLI010000239.1:0-4312 GCA_050010275.1 Desulfomonilia bacterium
AATGGCTGCATTTTGCGGAAAATACACAACCTCTACGATATCTCTTTTTCGTTAGAATGATGCGGTAATGTAGGGTTCCAGCTGCCGCACCTCAAGGCCTGCCCGGTTCATCCTCACATGATCACCAAACCCTTCGAGATCTGCAGAGCGCATAACCCGCACTTTATTGCCCGGCGTCAGAGGGGCTGAGAAGTCATCATGGTGGATGGGTATGACGCATGACGGACGAACCATCTCTAAGACCCTCTGAGGGTACTTCGGCCATTTCTTCCAGCCGGCAACGCACAGGAAGAGCACGTCACACCGGTGGCCTTCCAGTTCTTTCTCAACATAACCCGCGCTTCCCACATGGAGGAATGTAAGCCCACCCATCTCAACCTGCGGGGCAAACATAGCACCAAGCCGGTATTGACGAGTTCGAAGGGGTGGGGTGAGTCTGGGGTTGATATCCCCTTTCAGGAGCAGGAGCCGTGATAAGATCAGACCATGCGCCGAGGGGATCATGGAGATTGTTATCATGCTATCGAGGATAATCCTTTCCTGGGGACGGCACACTTTTGTTTTGCCGGAAAGCCCGGAGATAGACAAGAGCGTATCTAAGCTGGAGCTGCCAAAGATGGGGACATCGAGGCAGCGTGCAAGCGCAGGGATGTCCAGGACATGGTCGAAGTGGGTATGCCCTGCAATAACGGCCCTTACCTTACCATCGATACTGTCGATGTACCGTTTTATGGCCTCTCTTTTTGGTATGAGTGCATGAAATAAGATATCCTTTTTGCAGGGTCTGGAAAGGTAGGGATCTATGAGAATTACCTGCCCGTCACAGCTTAGCTCAACACCGGCTGTACCCAGCCATCGCAGGTTCACTGACATGGGGACTTCTCCTTAAGCGTTTTTCAGGTGACCTTTGCCTTTGCAATAAAATGGTTAAAGATGCCGGGGAAGAATCGCTTGAGGTACACGCCCATGACTTCTTTACCACCGATGAACACCTCTTCCCTGCCCTTGACAACTGCCTGGACAATCCTTGCAGCACAGACACCGGGCAGCAAACCGGCGGCCTGGGCATCGTCCATGGTCCCGTTGCAGGACCCGTCGGCACACAGGGCGTTTATGGATATATTTGTCCGGATAAAGCCCGGGCAGACAAGGGTGACCTTGATGCCCTGCGAGCGAACTTCGGCACGCAGCGAATCAAAGAAGCCGTGCAGCGCATGCTTTGAAGCGGAATATGTCGAGCGCAAGGGCGTGCCGAATTTGCCCATCAGACTGCTGATGACCACTAGGTGGCCGGAACCCCTTTCGATCATCGACGGCAGGACCGCCTTGGTCAATGCCACCGTACCGAAGAAGTTGGTCTCCATGATCCTCCGGTCGGTCTCGAGGCTCGTTAGGGCGGCAAGGCTTCGCTGAGAGATACCACCATTGTTGATGAGAATATCTATGCGGCCGAATTTATCAAGAACGGATCGGACATCGGCGGAGAATGTTGAGGAATCCTCGAGGTCGAGTGGCAGCACGATGTGCCGCTCCGGGTATGGGCACCGGTTCTTCACCTCAGTCAACTTAGAAGCGTTGCGTGATGAGAGGATGAGTCGGGCGCCCTCTTTGGCGAAGGCATACGCCAGGGCTTCCCCGATTCCCGAGGACGAACCGGTGATCCAGACCACCTTGCCGGATAGAAACATGGGAAAACCTCCTTACTTGTCGGATCCTTTTTCGTTCTGAGGGCCTGAACCTTCATCGGTTCCCTCGGCTTTATTTTCTTTATCCATCTTAATCAGGCGTTTGGCCTCTTCCTTCATGGCTTGGTCGACCTGCTTCTTCATATCTTCACCCTTCTTGACCACCTCACCACCCACCAACGTATGGACAGTATCTGTGATCTTTTTCTTTGCGTCACTGCCTTCACAACCTGCAAATACAAGAACGCAGAGGCAGGCAAAGAGAACAAATATGTTTGAGAATGCCTTCAGAAGCATTTTTTTCATGATTACCTCCTTTTTATATCCATTGTTGATATCAATCATCATATTCAGTCTTTAGAGGCGCATGGGTCTGCCTCGTCTGCCCAAATTCATCAAGCATTTTTTGGATGTGAACAGGGTCCGCCTCCCGCATGAGCACGCCGATGCGTTGCTTCTGCCTGCGCCTTGCCCCATGGGTACGGACTACTTTGGCATAGAGTACGGTCTCCAGGAGTTCTTGGGGCAGGCCGATCTTTCTTAAGTATGAATTTGGGAGTTCAATAAGCTGCTCCCCGAGTTTCTGCAGTTCGATCATCTCTTTTTTGAGCCTGGTCTTGCTCTTCTTCTCTTCGGGCTCAGGCGGTATCTGCTGATCTATGGGAATACCCGCTCTCTTCATAGTATGGTCTACCTCTTTTGTCCGATCAGGATATCCTTCTGCCTCTTCTTGCTCATTGGGTCTTTTTCAACAAATATTCTCTCACCTGTGAACGGGTCTGTACAGGTGTAATACATGAGGGTGGAGTATGTGGATGGTGTGGGTGTGAAGATCTGCACCTGTTCCGGATTAAGCTTCAGGTTCTTATTGATGAAGGCATTGAGCCTGTTCATATCGCATTCTGTACATCCGGGATGGGCAGCAAGGAAATAGTAGGTGAGGAACTGCTTCTTGTGTCGTTCCTTTGAGAGTGCAAAAAAACGCTCCCGGAATTCCATGAGTGAGGCAATACCGGTCTTGCCCATCCGAGCGAGCACGCCTGGTTCACAATGTTCCGGGGCCAGTTTCAACTGACCCGAGACATGATGCCCCACAAGCTCTTCCAGATAAGCATCACCATATCGACTGTCCGCGCATACGAGGTCGTGCCTGATACCCGAGGCCACAAAGCCCTTCTTGATACCGGGGATTGAACGCAATCTCTTGAGGAGAGATATCTGACGCCGGTGGCTGACATCCAGATGGGGACAGATCTCAGGGTAGAGGCACCTCCGTACATGGCAAGCGCTTTGTCGGCCTTTCTTGGTGCACGTAAATCCATACATGTTCGCTGTGGGACCTCCTATGTCCTGGATATACCCCTTGAACTGCGGGTGGGAAATGATTCCCTCGGCCTCTTTCAGGATGGATGCCTCGCTGCGGGAGACCACTCTCGATCCCTCATGGACGGAGATGGAGCAGAAGTTACACTGTCCCATGCAGCCTCGGTGGGTCCTCAGAGAAAAGCGTATGGTTTCAATGGCCTTGACATCTCCTTGGGCAAGTTCATGCGGGTGAACCTCACGCTTGAAATCAAGCTCATAGACGGCATCCAGCTCCTGCTCCGTGAGAGCAGGCCATGGCGGGTTGTGTACCAGGTAGCGATCGCCGTGCCTTTGGCAGAGGGCTTTACCTGTAAGAGGATCGTTATTCCGATAAAATGTGTGGAACATTGCCGTGAAGGAGCCCATATCAGTGGCAACCTCTTCATAAGAGGGCAGCTCAATAGATTCTTGGGGCTTATCCTTTCTGATGTAGCAGATGCCCCTCATATCATGAACATCTTTGCCCGAGCCCAATCTTCGGGCAAGCTCTACGGCCGTGTATTCTCCCATACCATAGACCAGGATATCGGCCTTTGCATCGAAGAGGATGGAGCGCCTGAGACTATCCGACCAGAAGTCGTAGTGCGCTATGCGCCGCAGGCTCGCCTCAAGGCCGCCGAGCACGAGGGGTTTCTTTTCTTTGAAGTATTGCCGGATGAGATTTGCATATATGATAACAGCCCTGTCCGGCCTTTTTGAATTCAAACCGCCCGGGGTGTAGTCATCCGATTTGCGTCTTTTCTTGAGAGGGGTGTAATTGGCCACCATGGAGTCGATGCTGCCCCCGGTAATGCCCCAGAACAGCTTCGGCTCGCCGAGTCTCATGATGTCGGTTGATGACCCAGTGTCCGGCTGGGATATGATGCCTACACGGTATCCCGCCCTCAGCAGGGCCTTGCCCACCACCGCCACCCCAATATGGGGGCTGTCGATGTAGGCATCCCCGGTAACCAGGATGACATCGAGCGCATCCCAGCCAAGGGCCTTCATTTCTTCCTGGGTAGTGGGTAGGAACATTGGGTTGCGATGAGGATAGCACAGAGGCCCTGATTTCTCAATCTAAGTGGGTATGCGCCCAGTCTGAGGTTCGCTCCATCACGACATCTTTATTCCTGTCCAGATGTCCCAAATGGCCATTGCCCGGGACGATGCACAGGCGCTTGACACAGCTGAGAGCGGCAAAGAGGAGTCGTGCCGTCTCGGGGGGATCCACCTTGTCGTCCTCACCATGGATGACGAGTGTCGGAACTGTTATCAGGTGC
>JBEKLI010000240.1:0-4304 GCA_050010275.1 Desulfomonilia bacterium
CTGAGCTCCGAATAATAAATAAGGTTTGTCCTGTGGATGTAAGTTTTAATAGCGGCATTGGCCTTCAGGATTCCTTTGAAGCTTACCTGTGCGCTCATTCGTTCATATTTTTTCAGCATAGCACCCCACTTTTTTTAGAATCTGTAGCCTTGTTTCTTGGGGCGCGCCCTGATCATCTGGACGAACAGCCCGATTACAATCCCGCCTAGGATGAATGCACCACCGATAAAGGTGAAGATGAGCCTATCGGAGGTCTTCAATCTGTTGTTCTCCTCGGCAATGGAAATCATCTTTTTTGAGCAATCCTGTGAATCTTTGAACAGCTTGTCATAACCCTGCTTGAGCCCGGTGCAGTCGCTGAAGGCGACCTCGGGCGGTACCACGATACCTTGCCGTCCCGAACCCGGGAAAGCGACCCCACCGGAAGTCCGTTCGGAAGAGAGGCCCTGAAGCCGCATGTTCTCCTCCTGCAGGGCCTTGATCTTCTCCTCAAGTTGCTTCACAAAAAAGGTCTTGGGCGGCTGCACGCTCAGGAAGCGGCTGGAGACCCATCCCTCTTTTCCGTCTTTCGTCTGGATCCGTGTCCAGCCGGAACCTTCCTCCAGCACTTCCACAAGATCGTTGGTGCTTGCCATGCCAACAGCTTCAGACGATTCATTCGGAGTGGAGCGCAGCGTGATGACGATCCAGTCCCTCACATACATCCCCTTGGCCTGCAGACATACCGGGGGCAGGAAGACGAAGGTCGCACAGACAAACGCCAGAAAACTTAAAAACCCTCTTCTCATTGCAGGACCTCATGTATTCTATGAGCTACACCTGTTCATAGCCTATCGTATAAAGCCGGTCCATGCAATACATTCCCTACAAGGATGCTTTGTATCTATTTGGACCCCTCACCGAAGACCTTCTCCCCACAATGATGAGACTGTGCCGCAATGTCATTGCGAGGGAGAGATCCGTCAATACGATGCCGACAGGTACCTTAATGCTTGTAACATATTCTTTGGTAACGCAAGGCACGGGGTACCTGTTTCTCATGAGCCGTTGTTTTTTAGGTCTCGAATAATCTCATCCAGGCGGACCCGGGTATCGTCCTCGATCTGTTTAAGGGCTTCCTTCTCGCGAGCCTCAAATCTCAGTACAATGACAGGCTGGGTGTTGGAGGGCCTCACCAGTCCCCACGTGTCGCCCCTGGTAAACCGCACACCGTCGATATCAACACACTGGCCGTATTGAACCTTTGCATAGGCCTTGAACCTCTCTACCGCCTCGAACTTGATACGGTCCGGGCACCCTATGCGGATCTCAGGGGTATTCTCAACCTTGGGCAGGCTATCGAAGACGGCCTGCGGGTCAGCCTCCTTGGAGAGGATCTCCATGAGCCTGGCTGATGCATAGATGGCGTCATCAAACCCATACCACCGGTCGAGAAAAAAGATATGTCCGCTCATCTCACCGGCAAGGGCTGCCTGTTCCTGGATGAGTCGCGCCTTCATGAGCGAGTGCCCGACCTTGCCCATGATGGGGATGCCGCCTGCCTTTACCACTTCATCGAAAAAGGCCTTGGAACACTTCACCTCACCGATGATCTTTTCGCCTCTCTTCTTTTTCAAGATATCACGGGCAAGGATGGCAGTGATCATGTCGCCATAGACGGCATCCCCCCGGGCATCAATGACACCGAGGCGGTCTGCATCCCCGTCGTATCCGATGCCTATATCCGCACCCTTTTTCAATACTTCGGCCTTCAGCATGGTAATCCCTTCAAGGGTTGTGGGGTCCGGGTGGTGGTTGGGGAAATTTCCGTCCGGCTCAAGGCAAATGCCGCTTACATCCATTCCCAGATCATTGAATACGGCCATAGCTGGGGCACCTCCCACGCCATTACCCGCATCTATAACTACCTTCAACCGCCTCCCCCCGGGCTTGATGCGCGAGACGATATCATCCACATATTCCGGGATGATATCATAGGAAGTACTCCGGGCGTTCCCGCTGATGGTCCTGCCCTTTTCGATGATGGCCTTGATCTTCAGGATCTCCTCGCCATAGATGGTCGTCTTGCCAAAAGCTATCTTAAAACCGTTGTTGTCCGCAGGATTATGTGAACCGGTCACCTCTATGCCCCCGTCCACATCGAGTCTAAAGAGCGAAAAGTACATCACCGGCGTAGGCACCATGCCGAGGTCGATCACCTCGATTCCACTTGCCGTGAGGCCCTCTTTAAGGGTTTCTTTGAAGGCCGGAGAGCTCAGACGTGCATCCATGCCCAGGCTGATGCGTTTAACTCCACGATCACGGAAGTACACACCAATGGCCCGGGAAAGCTGGCTTACGAATTGTTCATCCAGATCGACACCCACAACCCCCCGAATGTCATATTCCCTGAATACTTCGGGATTCATCCCGCCTCCCAACAACGTCTTTATGTGCTGATATTTTGACGCTTGCCCACAATTTTTTGTCAGAATGCCATTGTATTTCACGTATGAAAGGCTCGTCAAGAGACATCGATCAATGAGAAGAACCGCGTTTGATCATTTCTGTTTGGATACCATCTGCAGGTAAAGTTTATGGACCCGAACTTGGATTTAATTTCTTTTCGTATTAACCGTCCAATTCCCTGAAAAGACAGCCCGGAATAATATTTTTTGTCTTATTTTTGCAACGATAATAAAAATCTGTTGTTGTACATTTTCAACAACACCTATGCGGCCATTCGTTAATATACTGTTATTGCGTAGAGTTTGATGTTGGCATGCAAGTTGTATAGATACTTTCAGATAGAGTAGGGTTTATTGGTGTATTGAGGGAGAAAGGCCTCGCCAAGACAATAAATTAAAGTCATGGACGGCCGAAAACGAAAAGAAGGAAAACCATTAAGGAGGAGGATTAGGATGAAGAAGGTATTGTTGGCTGTATTGGTCGTCTTCTTTGCCACAGCACTCTATGCCGGGGACGATGTCGACCCGCTTGCTGTAGGAACACAGGCGGCACGCGACAAGGTGTATAAAAACTTCGGCAACCCCCAGGTCCAGTTCGACCTCAGCGGTGAGTTCGATGCGAGGGGATATTATTGGGATAATGCAACCATACTGAAGGACAGAAAGATAGACACCGACTACTACCGGGGATATATGGACCTGTGGCCAAAGCTCAAGATTGGTGATACCCAGCTCATCACAAAGCTCGAGATGGTTGACCAGAACCCGTGGGCGCCATATCTCAACACCCCAACGAACAACTACTCGGATAGTTTTGATCAGAGTTTTAACAATCTAAGCCTCAGCAAGAAGAACAATATCTCGGTTGAGCGCGCATACATCCACCACAACTTCAATGACGCGATCTTCCTTGAGGCAGGCCTCATGGACGGCCAGTGGTGGGGCACCTCATTCTGGGATAACCAGCAGCCCCGTTACCGTATAAAGATCCAGGACAACAAGACCCCGGTCGGAGTCGTCGGTGCCCTGGTGGAAAAAGACGCAGAATTGGGGAAAAATATTGATGGAACATATTCATATGGGTCTCAGAGGGATGACTATGACGCCTATGCCGTCTACGGTGTCACCAAGGCCGGCGATATCTATATTTCACCCCTTCTTTTCTATGTAAAGGACAGCTCCTTTACTACCCTCGCGGCTAAGAATTTGGCTACCCCTCTCGGTGCGGCAGACCTTTATCTCACCGGTCTCGATCAAGGTAAAAACGGCCTCACGGTCATCTACTATGCGCTCGCCTTCAATGGCAAGCTCGGTCCCCTGAGCATGGAGGCAGAGGTGGGCTTAAAGGACTATCGGTCCCAAATTATGAAGCATCTCGTATCACCAGGCACCCTTACCGACCTCAATGCCGCGCTCATCCCGGCAACGCTTGTCAAGAACAATTGGGACGAATGGGGGGCCTACCTGAACCTGTGGAACGATATGGACTTCGGCAGGGCGGGGGCCTGGGTGGCTTACGGCAGCTATGACAAGAGGGGCGGACCGTTGAAGACAGGCGACGGAATGGACTTCTGGGATGATTTCAAGTCCAATCTCATCCTGGGTGATGAGATCGGCTTTGGTTCCTCCAGTGCCCAAGACCTCGTGGGCATGAGCGAGATCAAACCCTATGTCAAATATGTCAAACTGGGTCCGGATAAACTCACCGGCAGCGCATCCTTCGGTTATATCAGATCCAACCAGAAGGACAGTGCATTTGATGGCGTCAAAGCGTATGAATTAGACCTCGGCGTGCAGTACAAGCTTACCAAAAACCTGCTCTATAAGATCGACGCCGGTTATGCCAAAGTTAAATAT
>JBEKLI010000241.1:0-4299 GCA_050010275.1 Desulfomonilia bacterium
AGTTCGTCACATTGGTAAGGTTATTCGGGCACAGAAAAATTTGGCACCACTTTTTATATATTTTTAAATGAATTCGGGCGTCCTGGTTAATCAATACAGAACAAGAAAGGAGAACCTCTATGTTATCGCTCTATGTTAAAGGCGGATTTTTCATGCATCCTATCTTGCTTGTTTCAATTATTGCTTTCGCATTGTTTTGTGAACGGGCAAGCTATTTATTTTTGCGTCTCAGACTGGATACGGATCAGGTCTTTCAGAAAATAGTGCTCTCTCTTGAAAAATACAATTTCAGGGCCGCAATCGAGGAATGTACACGGATTGAAAAACATCCCCTGGGCAGGATATTAAAGGCAGGCCTTATAAAATCAGACAAAAGAGACAAGGAAATCGAACGGGCAATGGAAGAAGAGTTGATCAGGGAGATCCCGAGAATCAAGGGGAAAACAAATCTGTTTTCCCTGTTCGCAAATATAGCAACACTGATCGGACTGCTTGGAGCGATTCATGGGTTGATCACCGCATTCGAAGGTGTTGCCCATGCGAGTGACAGCATGAAGCAGGAAATTCTTGCAAGTGGAATTTCTGTTGCGATGCTCACAACTGCCTTTGGTCTCTTAATAGCCATACCATGTCTGATTGGTTTTTATATCATCAATAATAAGGGGGAGTCTCTGATTGATGAGCTTGAGCACAAGGCATTGAGACTTTTCAACATACTTTCTTCGCTGAAGCATGAAAAGGAATTGCAATGCTAGGTTCAAGGCACAATCGAAAAAGACCGGATGAAGAAGATGCAGATATCGATGTCGTTCCGGTTATGAATGTGTTCCTTGTGATCGTCCTTCTTCTTCTCATATCTTTCAGCTTCTTTAATCTGAGGGTCATCAATACGTCTGTCCCGGTCCTGGGGAATTCTGTCGGTGTGTCGGCTCAGGCAAGCGATATCAAGATTACGGTTATCGTTGAAATCGAAGAGAAAGGAATTCGTTTATCTGCGCTTTCCGATGAGGCCGATCCTGGAACGCTCAAACGATTAGGGACGTATTTTCCAAAAGAGAACACATCGAATTATGCGTTAGATAAACTATCTTCATACCTTCGAACACTGAAAACTCAATATCCGAAAAGCGATACGGCCATCATCATTCCGGAAGGCAGCATTATCTACGATACCATCATCCAGACAATGGATGTGGCACGATATTCAAATGATATCCAGTTATTCCCTCATGTAGTGATATCAGGAAAGGTAAGTTAGGGAGAGTATTCATGGCATTAGGCAGGCGAAAAAGAAAATTTACTCCTCCTAAGTTAATAATGACATCAATGGTGGATATTTTCACCTTTCTCTTAATCTTCTTACTCGCATCCTTCTCGGACCATGTTGCACGCTTCAGCATAGATGGGACTATCAGCTTACCTAAATCGGCTACAAAAACTGATTTTAAGGATAACACCAGGCTTGTTGTCTCAGAGGATAAAATCTGGCTGGGGCAAGATGTAGTTGCACAGGTAAAGAATTGGGCTGTCGTAGGGTTTGATATCAATAACCCGCAAGGATCGGTCCTCTATCATAAACTCGTAAAACAAAGGGAGAAGATGGATCAAACAAATTTAGATAATAAAGAGAAGAACCTTATTCTATTCCTCTGCGATAAACGACTCTCATTCAAAACTGTTAACGGCATTATCAAGACAGCCGGTATGGCCGGATTTCCCAATTTCCAGTTTGGTGTCCTGAAAAAATAAGGGGGAGTGTGACTCTATGAAACGTTATGAAAGAAAATTGATTTTCCTATTCTTAGCAATCTTCTTTTTCATCATATCACCATCCCTTCTTCTGTATGCAGCATCTGACACTGAGAAGAAGGAAACAACACAGCCGGATCCTCCGGCACCCACCCAGGACACATCCGGGGCACACCTTAACCGGATCGATTTCGGGAACACATATATAATCGGACAGACAATTAAATCCGGGGCGGTCTATCTCCTCCAGCGTAAAAAGAGCGAGATCAAGAGCATGCTCAGGTATCGCGAGGATTACCGCAAGGAGATCCTTGATGGATTTTCTATTGATACCGCCAAGGCATCCCTCAAGGAGCAAAAGCAAGACCAATTAAGCAATCACGATCGCCAAGGAGGCGATCACCTGGTCTCCCAGGAGTAGAAGTCAGGATCTGAGGTTTTTTAAGGGGAAAAGAAGGGCATGGTCAACTGAGATGAAAAACAGACACAAGGGCATGGATAAAGACTCATTCATGGATACACCAACAGATCCTCCCCCTATGATCCAGCTCTTTGTCTTTAAGGGAAGCGAATATTTGGGGTGGGATTGTTTCTGTAAGGAAGAGATCTCCATCGGGAGCGGCCGGGATGTTGATCTGCTGCTGGGCGATCAGAATATAGCCGAGATTCATGCGGTGTTATCCGTTGTAAAAGGCAGCCTCAGGGTATCTTACCCTCCATCAGGCCATGAGTATTCTGTACAGGCGGGCATTCCCGAGGCTATGATCATCGGCCCCCTGGATTCATTGGCCATTGGGCCATATACCCTCAAGGCCAAATTAAGCGGGAATGTGAAGCGGCTGGATGATAAGGGTGTATCTTTGAAGGACATTCCGGAAGGGCATGAAACGGCCGAGCCTGCTCCGCAAAAGACTGGGGAAGATGTTCACCCCTTAAACGAACAGCATCAAGACAACATAGCATCTCATGAGATACTCAGTGAAACAAACACCACTCCTGTCGGGGCAGGTATGGACGCGGAAGTCCCTCAGGATGGTGCCCGCCGGTATAACCTGACCTTTGAAGGGCGTATCAGAGACAACATCTCCCTCGAAGAGGTAAAGAATAACCTCAAACACCTGTTCAAGAAAGATGAAAGTTACCTGGAGAAACTCTTTGCTGGCAGGAAGGCCATCCTCAAGCGGAATGTCGATTATCAGACCGTCTGCGAACTGCAATCAATGTTTGAGAAAACAGGGGCCCTGTGCTCGATCGAAGAATGCACTATTTCAAACCTTTCCATCAACAGGGATGTCGAGCCGGCTCAGGGGGATATGGAAAAGGCAGAGTCTTTAGCCAAAGATCAGGAGACACCCGCATGTGTTCATCCTCTCAAGGGCAGTGGAGATATTGCAGCCCACGGGCTTGTAACATCAGATAACAAGGTTCAAAGAAAAGCCCCGGACATGGATGATGATGAAGATGATGAGGAAGAGGGCCGGGCTGCATTCTCTCTGAAAGACAAGATCAAGAATTGCAGCACCCCGGCGGTATCGGGAAGGAACAGTGCCGCCAAGAAAGACATTCTTTTAGAGGTCGTCAAGAGCAGGGGTGATTCCATTATTGATGTGCGTTTTCTTCAGGCAAATGAAAAATACTTCATCCAGACAGATCAAGGTCGAGTCTGCCTTGCTGAGAATAAGGGCGGAGGTGAGATCCACCTGCATCTGGATGACCCGGCTGCAGGTGGTACCGATGAGGTCCATGTCCTGGGAAGGGAAGGCGGCTCGGGAAATGACCGGGCGAAAATGATTCATACCTCGCCGATGATCCGCCCGCGGCAGCTTTCAGCTGATGAAGTCGCTGTTTTCCATAGAGGGGCGTACGAATATCTCTTCAGGCGGACAACCCCCTCTCAGAGCCCGGAGGTCAAAGGGTCTTCCAAGAAAGACAAGACATACGGAAGGCATTTCGGAAGATCGGTGATTTTTCATGTTATCATTCTGGTGATCCTTGGAATCATGCCGACCTATAAGCCTGAGCCGGTGTCTCATGACAAGGATCGCTTTGTTCAGGTGGATACCAAGCAGTTGGACGAAATCAGGAAGATGACAGAACCTCCCGAATTGCCAAAGAAAGCACCGGAGATCATGAAGCTGAAACAAGATCAGGTTGCACTGAAGATCGGGAAAAAGCAAGCCGTTCCGACGGATATTGAACATAGGGTGGTTACTGCTCAGGCCGCATCCTCCAGGGTTGCCTCTTCAAGGTCATCAACTTCAGGCAGTGGCGGCGGCTCCGGTTCGGGTGGCGGCGGAGGTTATGGTCCGGGCGGCGGTGGGGGTGGTGGTACCGGCCCCGGCAATGTGGTGACCAAGAATA
The DNA here is from genome assembly GCA_050010275.1 of Desulfomonilia bacterium. GTDB lineage: Bacteria > Desulfobacterota > Desulfomonilia > UBA1062 > UBA1062 > MWEI01. The sequence goes on from JBEKLI010000241.1 coordinate 4,111, forward strand.
TTCACCAGGCAGGAATCCTGAGCATGATCGGGGATAATATCGGTCTTAAACCCCAGGATGCCATGGCAGCTGTTACCAACCTGGATGCAGTGAGCAGTCCGGCCGAGAATAAGGCCCAGTTCAAGGTCGGCGGCATTGTTGGGAAACTGGATGGTGGAAGAATTGAGATACCCAAGGCAGGTATAGTGA
>JBEKLI010000242.1:0-4296 GCA_050010275.1 Desulfomonilia bacterium
TCGGCTGCAGCCTGCGATATACCCTTACCCTTCAGGTATGTCGAGAGGCTGTCCCAGGAGTCCGGTGCAAAGCCGATATGAAAGATCCGGATGATCTCATCCGTTATGCCCCTGCCCGATAAATATCTCCGTGCACCTTCACCATTGGAAGAAGCGAGTTGCTGCTCGAAAAAGGCCATGGTAGCCCTATTGGCGTCGTAGTAGATCTTTTTCTCGGACGATACTTGCCTCTTCTCTTTCTCCAGGGTGATGCCGGCCTTGAGGGCAAGCTCGGTGAGGGCCTCGGCAAAGCTCAACCCTTTTTTTTCCATGACAAAGCTGAACACATCGCCCCCCTTGTTGCACCCGAAGCACCTGAAGATCTGTTTGTCAGGGTCCACATGAAACGAGGGGGTCTTCTCGCTGTGAAAGGGGCACAGCCCCCAGAAGGACTTTCCCTTCTTGTTGAGATGCACGTATTCCGAGACAACCTCAATGATATCACTGCTCGTCTTGACCCTCTCGACCTGAGATTTGTCCATCTATTTCTCCCCGAGCAGCACGATGGTCTTGTTGCCTCCGCCCTCGGCCATGGGGGCGTCATGCATGGTCCTTACGCACGGCAGTCCTTTAAGATACTCGCGTATGGCCTTCTTGAGCCTTCCGGTTCCTGCCCCGTGTATGATCTCGAGCTGGTCCTGGCCCGTAAGCATGGCACGGTCTATGGCCCTCTCCACAAGAGGTATCGCCTCATCCACCCTCATACCCACCACCTTAATAGGTAAGACCGGCGGCGGCGTTTTCAAGCGGGACACGGTTTGTCTCTTCGACTTGCCCTCCTCGGGCTTTCCGACGACATCGAGCTGATCCAGGCCCACCTGGGCCCGCATCGTGCCGAAGAAGACGTCTGCCGAATCCTGCCCTACGTCCACTACTTCGCCTTCCTGCTCCGTGCCTTTGAGCCTCACCGTACACCCTTTTTGGATGTCCAGCGTCTGAGCGGGTGCTATCTCGGAAAGGACCCGCTCAAGCTCTACGGCCTCGGGCATCTCGCGGACGGCATGGGTGGTCTCGCGGGTCACTTGTCTCCGGGAAAGTTGTTCGATCTGTTCTAAGAGCCTCTTGTACCGCAGAGCACTTTGGGTCCTCTCCTTTTTCCTGGCCTGAAGTTCTTGCTCGGCCTTGGCCTTGACCATTCTCGCTTCATCAAGCGCGCGCTCGGCCTCCTGTCTCATGAACGAGGCCTTCGAGATGTCTTGAATGGCCTGGGCGAGCGGGGAATTACCTGTACGGCCTGCTATTTCACGTGCCTCCACGATAAGATCATGCGGGAACGCAATGGATTCCAGGATCTCAAATGCCCTGCTCTGACCCACTACTCCGTACTGGAGGACATATAACGGCTTGAGACCGGTATCATCAAAGGCCGTGGCCGCATGCTCCACTCCGTCCGAGGTGATGCCGTAGAGCTTGACGAGGTCGGAATGCGAGGTCACCACCACCTTCACACCTTTCTTGCGCAGCGCATCGATACAGGATACGGCAAGGGCTCCCCCCTGATCGTGATCCGTTCCAGAGCCCGGCTCATCCAGCAGTACGAGATCATTGGTGCAGGCTTGTTCATAGATATTTTTCAGGGAAAGGGCATGTGCGGTGAATGATGACAGGTCATGGGTGATGTCCTGGTTTGTGTCCATCTCCACCCAGATGCCGCCCAAGGGAGCGATGACGGAATCCGCCCCTGCGGGGATTGCCAGGCCGCTTTTTGCCATGAGGATGAGCAATCCCAATGTCTTTAAGGCCACGGTCTTGCCGCCGGCATTGGGCCCGGTGATGATGAGGCAGTCCTTGCCCTTTGGGATTCGGATGTCAAGAGGCACCGTGGCGCCCATACCGAGACGTTCCAGCAGGATCGGGTGCCGCGCATTCATAAGGTGTATCTCCTCCCCGGTAATTCTCGGGATCGCGGCACCTCTGTGGATGGCCCACCGTGAGCAGGCAACAAGCAGATCGAGCCTTCCGTAGACATCCAGATTCTCTCTGATGTCACTTGTATGTTCATGGACCAGCGAGGTGAGTTCCTTGAGCACCTTATGCTCCTCTTCGGTGATCTGGGCCTTTATCTGGTTTAAGGTGTTGTTCTCGTTCACTACGGACAGAGGCTCCACATAAACGGTCCGGTTCGTCCTGGAGTAGTCGTGCGTAATACCTTTCAGATGGAGGTGGTAGTCGTGCCGCACCGGGATCACGTAGCGGTCGTTTCTCTTGGTGATGAGCTCCTCCATCAGTACTGATTTGGTTTTCAGCCTCTCCAGGATCTGTTCGAGCTTCTCCAGGACGGATATCCGGATCACGCGATAGCGGGAGCGCAGATCCCTCAGCAAGGGATATGCCTCATCAGAAACCTCTCCGGTGGGCAGGAGCATGGCATCTATCTGAGAGGATACATGCTCGAGAGGTTCAATCCTTGATGCCGTCTGGGCCAGCAGTCCTCCTGATGCCGTCAATTCCCTTCTCAGTTTGGCCATGTCGGCCAGGGCGCTTGCAACCTTGACAAGATCCTGCCCCTCCAGCGCCGCTCCCTCCCTTATCGTAAGCAGGGGCCGTATGTCTGCGATAGCGGCGACGGTAGGAGATATCCCGGTATTGATAAGGGCCATCATCTCGCTGAGCAAGGCAAGCCGGTCCCGTGCTTCCTCCCAGGAGTCGCCGGGACTCAAGCCGATAAGGGCGCTTTGTCCGATATCGGAGGAAACAAAAGGTTGTATGTACTCCTTCAGGGCGGAGAACTCTAACAGGTCATGTCTCATGGAGGTACGAACCAGGCAACTATATTGTTGTTGCCGCTAAAGAATATGTAAAGTCAGTTAAGTAAAGAATTTACTATGCCGCTGATGACCTTGCCGTCCGCCTGGCCTGCAACCTTGGCCATGACGAGTTTCATAACCTTCCCGAATTCCTTCTTGGTGGCGCCGGTTTCGGCAATGATCTCCCTGACGATGGTCTTTATGGCCTCTTCATCCAGTTCCTTGGGCAGATAGGTCTTGAGGATTTCAAGGTTCTTTTCTTCCTTATCCGCAAGATCCTTCCTGTTCCCTTTGGTGAACTGCTCAAGAGATTCAGTGACCTGCTTGATCTGAGTTCGCAGGACCCTGATGACCTCCTGGTCGTCAAGGTCCTGATTCAGTGCAACCTGCCTGTACTTGATTGCTGAAATCGCCATGCGCAGACACGAAACCCTGTCCTTGTCCTGCGCCTTCATGGCGGCTTCCAGATCGGTTTTGATCTTTTCTCTCAGCATTAGTAGTAGGATCTTACCTTGCTCATTCTCTTCACTGCTCTCTTCCGGGCCGCAATAGCCTTGCGCTTTTTCTTTACACTCGGTTTCTCGTAGAACTCACGTTTGCGTACCTCGGAGAGAACACCCGCCTTTTCCACCTGCTTTTTGAAGCGCTTGAGAGCGCCCTCAAAAGGCTCGGTTTCTCTCACTTTAATACCGGGCATGCGTTGATCAAACACCCCCTCTCTGTGCGGCTGATCTGTACAAGAAGGAGATTGTATATAGAAACACCCCGAAACTGTCAAGCGATTAAGTTTCATTGCCTGTGAATCTATATGATAGACTCGGGGTGATGCGTCATGGGGATGATCTTGGGCCTTTCCAAGTATAAAACCCATATTGATCGATTATCAAAGTTTATTTTTAGTGACTATTTATCAACTCCTCAATAAAAGAAGTTTTTCTAATATTAACTAGGTCAGGATCAGTCTTAATAAGATCCCAGTTATTAAATCCCTTTTCGATTGATCGTTTCAGCCAAGCAACCGATTTATCAACGTTATTCTGTTTTGCATACATGCACGCAATATTATAGTAGATTGTCGGATTTTCAGGCTCTATCTTCCTCATGTCTTGTAATACATCAAGTGTCTTTATGTACTCTTGTCGGTCAGAATAAAGAAGCACAAGTCCATACATAGCCTTCATAAATTTCGGTTCAATTGATACTGCTTTTTTATACTGGATAATGGCTTCATCGTATTTACCGAGCTGGCGATAGATATCACCGAGTTCGGTATACAACTCTGGGTTTCTCTGTTGCGTTTCAAGTAACAACTTAACCTTTGCAATTGATGATTCAATCTCAGACTGGGCTATCTTGACTGTCTTAAGGTTATCTTGAACTATAGCATAGTCAGGTTTTAAACGGAGTGCCTCTTGGAAGCACTCAATTGCCTTTTTTATTTTCCTTTTCTGATAATAAGCAGATCCTAATTGATTATAGACAATTTCCTGGTATGGATTTATCTGTAGGG
>JBEKLI010000243.1:0-4291 GCA_050010275.1 Desulfomonilia bacterium
CAAGACATCGCCCAAGAGGGTCTCGGTCACCATTAGCATTGGTGCGGCCTGGCCGGGTAAGTGTACCAGGACGCCCAACGACGTGCTCAAGGTAGCGGACAAGGCACTTTACCGCGCCAAGAAACAGGGACGCAACCGGGTATCCACCTGAATTACTCCCCTGAAATCATTCAAATTGGATTTTTATAAGCAGCCCATGAACTTATGTCGCGAAAATATATTCTAACAAACATATTACATCAAATTGAAACACACCAAATTTATTTAATAAAATTGATCTTGGAAAAGTATTTCACTCCACCTATGAAAATAATTACCCCACAGGAAGCTCTGTAGATCCGCAAAATATTCAACCTCTTGAATTTATTTATATTATTATATGGCATGGTCATTGCTCCTTAACCTGTTGAAACGGCTTCTTATTATAGCAGATACCCCGTCGGGGTGGGAAGGGGTGGCGCGATGTTAAGTGAACATGTAATGACTGAATCAGTAAAGCGTTGCAAACAAGCTGCATCCTCCATCATGGAGCTTCTGAAATTCCAGTGCCAGGGCTTCATCCTGCCGCCGCTGGAGGTTAAAAATCTCCTGGGATTGGCCAAAGACGACAAGGCCTGGCATCTTAACGAGCGTGTAGGCCGGCTCAAGAAGGAGTTGGCAAGGCGCTATGTCGCCATGGAGGTAAACCCGATACAGGGCATCACGGTGCAGATCTACCGGGTCCCGCTCCAGTCATATGTACTCTGTTCGCCAAGGAGCTTGAGGCAATAGGACACACCCTTACGCCGCATCCGCCTCATACATTCTTTCTTTCACGGGAGATTCATAAAGCATGAGGTGGCTTGGATAATCCCTCTTGATTGTCCGGCTTGTGATCTCTATCCATGTATATATGGGAAAATCTCGTCTCATTACCGCCTGCACCATGGATTGCCCTGATGCCTGTTCATTGATCACCTCTCAGGAACCTGACAGCGGGATACGCATCAGAGGGAATCCTCAACACCCTGTTACAAAAGGCTTCGCCTGCCCTAAGATGCAGGCCCACCTCGGCCGTATGAAAAGCGAGGAGCGGGTCATATATCCCATGCGCAGGAACGGTGAGACCTGGGATCGCATCGACTGGGAATCGGCACTTGATTTGTGTGCCAACAAAATTCGAGATTACCGGGAAGAGCCCTCTTCCATCCTCTATTTTCATGGTGAAGGAGCCAAGGGTGTCCTCAAGCAGGCAGGGCACCTGTTTTTTACATTGCTCGGCGCAAGCAGGGTGCGGGGCTCCCTGTGCGACTCTGCAGGCTACAGTGCGTGCATGAATGATTTCGGGTCTCGGGAAACCCCGGATATCGAGATGCTGCTGGATGCCGGGGCAATCGTCAACTGGGGTAAAGATCTGCTGCGAAGCTCCATCCACATGGCATCCCTTGTTCGTAAGGCCAGGCAGCAGGGGACCAAGGTGCTCACTATCTCACCGGGCGGCGACCTCAATGAGGACAATTCCGATGACATGGTCCTTATCCGGCCCGGTACGGACAGGCTTTTGGCGACAGCCGTGGTCAGGCTCGTGATGGAGCGGGGCGCCATCCGCCCTGAGATCCTGGGGTGCACGAATAACTATGATGAATTCAGGGGCCTCATCTTGAGTAATCATCTTGACGACCTGTTGAAGGCCTGCGGGGTATCTCGGGACCAGGCAGAGCTTGTGTATGATTTCTATGTAAAGACGCACCCTACGGCCACCATCATCGGTGCCGGCCTCCAGAGGCATCGATACGGCGGCCAGAACGTCAGGTTCATCAATGCGCTGGCCATGCTCTCCGGCAATATCGGCATCAGGGGAGGTGGCAGCTACTTCCACCTGAATTCCCTGAGAAACCTCAATCTCTCTTGGACCGGCCAGGGCCGGAGTGAGGGAGCAAGGCTCCTGCGCATGCCGCTCATCGGGCAGGATATTTCCGAGGCGCACGATCCGCCCATCAGGATGATCTGGGTGGATGGCTCCAATATGGTCAACCAGGCGCCTGGTGCCCAGGGCACTGCAGCCGCATTTGAGAAGATCGAGTTCAAGGTGGTGGTCGATGCATTCATGACCGATACCGCCTCACGTGCAGACCTTGTACTGCCGCCCACTCTCATGCTCGAGCAGGAGGACATCGTTGCGTCCTACATGCACGACTATGTGCAGTATGTGAAAGAGATACTGGAACCTCCCGGGGAGGCCAGGCCCGATTTTTGGATCCTGACAGAACTCGGCAGGCGCCTTGATCCGCCTATCGTGCTTCCCGATGCTTTGGAATGCCTCAGGGAGTCGCTTCATTCGCCCTATCTCGATATCACCCTCGATGAGTTGAAGCTGAAGGGGTTTGCAAGGGCCAGAAGGCCGCCCGTGCCGTACGCGGGCATGAAATTCGGCCATGAGGACGGGAAGTACCGGTTCCCTGCGGCACTCCATGATGAACCTGCCCCGCCGAAGGGGTACCCCCTAAGGCTCCTGAGCCTTATCCGGAAAGGCTTCATGCATTCCCAGATCCTGCCGGGAGACCAGGATATGCCGCCTTTTGTGTGGGTATCACCAGAGAGCAGGTTTCTCAAGGGCATTGACCGCACGCAGAGTGTTTTCCTTGTCTCCCCGCTTGGCCGAATGCAGGTGCGTATCGAGACGATGAAGGGCCTTCACCCTGAAGTCGTTGTCTATCGCAGGGGGGACTGGATGAGGCTGGGTGGTGGAATTAACCGGCTTATATCCCCGCAGCTCACCGACATGGGGACATGCTCTGCGTTCTATGATCAGTATGTTCGCCTGGAAAATTATTGATTGGGAGGATGCTTTCTCGTTATGGAGATGAGGCTTGAAATCCTTGATCACTTTGCACGATGGTCACATGAGGTAAAGACGCTTACGGATACCGGCGCCCGCAAGGGTTTTTTCAGGCAGGAGCTTCCGAATCTCCTGAAGAACAAGGCGCTTCTTAAGACCGTATTGAGGGCCATCGTGGAAAACGGGCCATACCCTGATGTAAGTTCCGCTACCATGTTTGACAGTGAGATAGTACTCTACCGGGACCCCGGAAAGATGTTTTCAGTGAGGTTTTACCTATGGGGGCCGGGTGAATACGATCCTATCCACGATCATAATTCCTGGGGAGTCATCGGTACGGCCTTGGGGACACTGGACATCATTAACTACAAGAGACTGGATGATGGTTTAAATGAACGGCATGCGATTCTCGATGAGTGTTCACGGCAGTTCATACCGACCGGAGAGACCTATCCGGTTTTCCCTTTGAACAAAGGAATCCATCAGACCGGGAATGCCAATGACCCTGCCATCATTCAGGTCGGGATCTACGGAGAAAACCTCACGGGCAGGGAATACGTGAACGTCTTCGATCCCAAGACAGGAGAGGTCTCCAGACTTTATCTGCCGCACGCGAAGAAGCGCATGCTGGCAAGAAACGCGCTTGCGGCCTTTAGCGAGCACTAAACGAAAAGGCAGTGACTCGTGAATAGTGACGGAACTGTACACCCGCTCGGCAATAGTGCTGTTGACAAATAATCACAAAAAGGCAAACTGAATGAACAAGTCGAACAAATAAAAAGGAAGGTGACATGGATATACTCTTTCAGAAATCGGATGGGACACAGCAAGGGACACTACCATCGCTGAGCCTATTGCTGGAGATGCTCCAGCCTCCATTCTCCAAGGGCAACTCCGTGGGTGTCAAGCTCCACTGGGGAGAGCAGGGCAATCACAGCTTCCTCGACCCGATCTATGCCCGGGAGATTGTTGGCTGGCTTACTTCAAAGGGTTGCAAACCTTTCATCTTAGACACCACGGTGCTCTATTCCGGGGGCAGGCACACCGGTAAAGACTCGCTGGAGACGGCTAAGCAGCACGGCTATACCGAGGAATTCCTCGGCTGCCCGGTGGTAATCGCAGACGGCTTGGACGGCCGGGACGTCATCGATATCCCTGCCGGCTACAAGCACTTCAAGACCGCCCAGGTTACCTCCCTTGCCGCGAAGACAGACGGCTTCGTCATCTTTTCCCATTTCAAGGCGCATCTCGCAGCAGGCTTCGGCGGGGCCATCAAGAACATCTCCATGGGTTTCGCATCCCGAGCCCAGAAGCAGCGCATGCACTCGGATGTGAAGCCTATACTCAGTCAGAAAAAGTGCAGCAAGTGCGGTATCTGCACCGAAGTCTGCCCCACCGGTGCGGCCAGTATCATTGATGGCGAGTACCCGAGCTATGACTTAGAAGTCTGCATCGGGTGTGCCCAGTGCATTG
>JBEKLI010000244.1:0-7020 GCA_050010275.1 Desulfomonilia bacterium
AATCAAGGGTGAGGATGAAGATGTTATTGGATCCCGAATAATTTGTTCAAAGAACCCGGCACCTTCGTCTCACAATGTTTTCCTTCATTCAAATACAATTATAACCGATAAGTCTGAATAGTTGTTAAGGAAAAAAGGTGTCGGTAAACATCACGAGACCAATACATGAATAAGGGGGCAAGAATAATGAAGATATTAAAAGTTATGAGCATAGCATCAGCCATTTGCCTCGCCTTCGCAGGAATCGCTTTGGCAGATACTGTTTATCCTTCAGGCACTGTTACCGCTATAAATTCTGTTAGCAGCACCGATGTGCAGAACCTCGATTTTGACAGCAATGGAACCGCTGTGACCATTGCCACCATCACCATCAACAACAACTATGAGAACGCCTTTGACCTCAAGCTCGATTTTACGAATGACGGTTATTTTAAGAGAGTTGCCGCTGCGGGCGGCGATGGTACTGCCGCTACGGGTGTAGGTGCCCAGATACAGATCACCACATTCAGATTACATCCTAACGGCACTGGTACCTTAGGAACCGGCCTGACGGCACCTTCCGGGACCTTCACCTTAACGGGGAGCGGTCCGGCCTCCTACACCTGGGATACACACGCCACCCAGAGCACGGCCACCGTGGGATATCAGGTGGATGTCCTGGCTGACTGGTCAGCTGATACAAGGCATCTGCAGGGGACCTACCGAGAAACGCTGACTGCAACCCTTACCGTGGGTGATGGAAGCTAGTCAGTAATAACCTTCAAAGAGAGAGGGGATATGGCCCCTCTTTATTATGGGCCAGCGATATGCACTGCAGATTGAGGTTTTTTTTCATTCTATGCACGGGGATTTTTTCGCTAGTTGTGCCATTATCAGAGGCACACGCGAGCTTTTCTGTTTCTCCTCAAATCATCACCCTCGAACCCACCGGAAGGAAGTCCCAGGAGTGGGTGTCTGTCATACACCAGGGAGACAATGATCTGCCCATGGCCGTCGAGCTGCGTATCGTAAAGAGAGAAATGGATATCTCAGGCCATGTATCCTATGCATCTGACGAGACGGATGAGAATTTCGTGATCTATCCTGCCCAGATGATCCTCTATCCGGGTGAAATGCAGATGGTGTACATCCAGTGGGCCGGCAGTTCTCATCCGGACAAAGAGATTGCCTACAGTTTCATTGCCGAGAATATACCCATTGAGCTGAAGTCTGCAAAGAAGGATGAAGACAATAAGGATAAGGCCCGGATAGAAGTGAGGACTTTGGTAAGGTATGAAGGGTTGATTTTTGTACGTCCCTCCAAGGTAGCACCTGATGTTGTTGTGGAATCGGCAAATGTCGAGATGGATGAGGCGGGGAAACCCAGGCTTAGTGTGGTATTATTCAATCGAGGTTCTGCTCGCCAGAAAATCACGGGAATGAACCTTACCGTTGCCCCTGTTGAAGGGGATCACGCAGCAGTTGATAAGTCCATCACCTACAAGCCGCCATTGCCGAAAGACCAGACAACCCACAGCCTGTATGCCGGATATCGCCGCCGATGCGTCGTGCCATGGCCGGAATCGGTGCCGGTGGGGCCTGTGAAGGTAACCGTTACCTTTGAGTAGAGGGCCGTGAAAGAGACGAGAAAACATCAAGAACACAAGGGACTATGCGAGCGGAGTTGTGAGACATGCCGGGATTGTAAAATGCCTTCCCTGCATGGTATTTTTCTGTCTTTTGAGTCTCTCTCTTGTTTGGGCCTTTGATCCGGCCGATCCCGCACGGAGGTCTAAATCACCCACAGCCGTCGAGATACCTGTACAGGTGCCTGAACCTTCCCAGACTCCCGCACCCCAAAACCGGGACGAGCTTTTCATGGAGGTTTTCAAAAAGCCGCCCCCCAAAGTCCCCCTTGAGATGGCAGTTCCTCTGGTCGTTCAGGGAAAGAGCTTCGGCAAGATAAGCATGAGCTTTTTAGATGACCGTACCGATTTCTTTTTCCCGAGCTCTCCCGTAATGGCTGCTCTATCCGATATCCTTAAATCCGATATCTTGGAAGAGGTGGGAAAAAAGATCGATCCTCAAGAAAGGCTATCAAAACGATCACTCGAAGAAGTGGGCCTCACCGTAGCTTTCGATAAGAGGAGATTCTTGCTCTCAATCCTGGTGCCCGATGATCTGCAGGGCACTCAGATTCATCATATAACCGGGATTAAAATCGATCCTGTACAGGTTGACGCCCTCCCCCCGAATCCGTTCTCGGGTTATGTGAACATGAATGCCAGGGAGGGTTGGTGCTACCCGCAGGGATCAGGCATCAGCAATGATCACCGCAACCCCATGATAGTTGATTTTGACAGTGCATGGAACTGGCATGGCCTTGTACTGGAGGGTTCGGCTTCATACCTGGAATCGTATGAACATCCCCTGCAGCGCGGCGATGTAAGGCTCGTGTATGATAATCCGAAAGATTTATTGAGGTATAGTGCCGGGGATTTGAAATATCCTATCGTGGGATATCAGACGACGGTCAATATGGGTGGTATAGGGGTCTCCAGGGATTTTTCCTTGCAGCCCTATATCAATGCCTATCCGGTGAGTCAGTTTGAATTCTACCTGGATACCCAGGCAACAGTGGACGTATGGGTGAATGAGACGTTGACCGGCACCTTGCGCCTGGCCCCTGGAACGCACGACATCAGGGATTTCCCGTTTTCCAACGGGCAAAATGAGGTGCGGATCGTCATCACGGATATCTACGGCAGGATCCAGGTCTTAAGGTTTTCCTTCATCCAAGACACGTCGCTCTTGGCGTCCGGGTTGTCACAATTCTCGTATAATGTCGGGCTCCGTAGTACGATCATAGACAACTCCTATCGCTATGCAACGGATGAGCCGGCGCTGTCTCTATTTTATCGGAAAGGGTACAGTGATGTTTTTACCATGGGTGGATACCTGCAGGGTCTTCCGGATCAGGGGTTGGCCGGGTTCGAAGGGATCTATGCGGTACCCTTGGGGGAATTCACTTTCGATACGGCCTTAAGCGCGGTGAAAGATGGGGACCAAGGCCTGGCAAGTAAATTCACCTTTACCCACAAGCCGAACCCCAACCACACCGGCTCGGATGTCAGCTGGCAGCTTGGTATAGAATATCTCGGGCACGGCTTCACCCGTATTACCGACCCAAGCCCGGATGAGGATGCCTCCTTGAACCTGTCGAGTTTTATGATCATTCCCTTGGGTTCCGGTTTCTCTTCGGGTATAGGGGCAGGATATACCTTTGCACGGGGGGGTGATGCATCCGACCAATATACGCTCTCCGGGAGCATAAACAAGACCTGGTGTACAAACCTGAACAGCAACCTAACCGTGCAATATCGACGTGACAGGGATGGGAAAATAAACACGGATGTCTTCTTTGGTTTAGTTTGGATGTTCCCGAACCAAAACCAGAGCGTAGCGCTCAGCATGGCTTCAGGGGGAAGGCGTAATATGCAGTGGGATTACAATCAGTCCACATCTGTGCCTGAGAGGGTGTATGCCTCTGTTACTTCGAACCATGACCCGGCATTGGATCAATACGAGGCAAAGTTGGGGTATGTGGGAAATCGTGGGATAGTTGAGCTTTCGCAAAGGTATGAAGATCTCCATTCTCAGGGAAACCATGATCACGAAAATCAGACGGACATCACCCTCCAGAGCGCCCTGGTGTATGTAGACGGAAACTGGGCATTATCACGTCCGGTGAGCCAGGGGTTCGTCCTGGTGAAAGGTGTAAAGAACCTTCAAGACTCGGAGATTGCCATAAATCCGAGCTCTGATGGATATCAGGCCGTATCGGGTCGACATGACCCTGCGGTGCTTCCATCACTCACACCCTATAATGTGAAGAAGATAGAGGTACAGCCCTTGGATCCGCCCTCGGGCTACCTTGTGGAAAAACCTTTCTTCACCCTGTTCCCCACGTATAAATGCGGGTACGCACTCTACGTGGGCTCGGATTCCATGGTCGTCGTCATCGGCAGACTCGTTGATGGAACAAGGGGAGATCCTTTCGGACATCAATCAATCGAGGTTGTCTCCCTGGATAATAAAAAGGCTCAAGCCCTCCAAACGTTCACCAACCGCAAGGGCCAGTTCCAACTGCTTGGCCTGAAACCGGGAAACTACGAGATACGACCGGATGAATCCGCAGGGATGGCCACAGTGACTTTTCAGATCCCTGAGGGAACCGAGGGCATCTACCGCATCGGCTCTCTAACACTCCCCAAAAAACCTTAACAGAAATTCATTTTTATTTTAGACGCTGCACAAAAAATATTAGGACTCATTGCAGGATATATTTACCTAAGACGCTCATGTATAATCCCAACAAAGGAGAGGACAGACATGAGAAATGAGCTGTGCTTATCATGATCGAAGTACATGATCTTGTCAAAAACTTCGGAGAATTCTGTGCTGTCAACCATGTTTCCTTTGAGGTTTCCGCAGGAAGGATCTTCGGTTTTCTCGGGCCGAATGGCGCGGGTAAGACGACTACAATCAAAATGCTTACAACCATATTAAAACCGACCAGTGGGGTCATAAGGGTTGATGGACATGATCCCGTGCATGAGAAACACCAAGTACGGAGCTCGTTTGGGATTGTGTTTCAAGACCCAAGTCTTGATAGTGAATTAACGGCATTAGAAAACCTTGAGCTCCATGGTGTACTCTACGGCGTTTCATCGAATGAAAGAAAACAAAGGATTGAAAAGTTGCTCAAGTTCGTCGAGCTGTGGGATCGAAGAAAAGATTTTGTAAAGAACTTCTCAGGCGGCATGAAACGAAGGCTTGAGATCGCCCGTGCGCTTATTCATGTACCAAAGGTCCTTTTTCTTGATGAACCGACACTCGGCCTTGATCCTCAAACACGCAACCATATCTGGAATTACATCCGGCTTTTAAACAAGGAACAGAATATCACGGTCTTCTTTACCACACATTATATGGAGGAAGCAGAGCGTGTAGCGGATGAAATAGCCGTGATCGATCGTGGAAAGATCATAGCGCAAGGTACGCCTGTCGCACTGAAGGAGAAAACCCATACCCGATCTCTTGAAGATGCATTCATTGCCTTAACAGGATATGCGATCCGTGATGAAGAGGTCTCTCCCGTGGATCGAATGAGAACCATTGGAAAGGTTTGGGGGCGGTAATGGATGTAATATTCATACTGGCTTTGAGACAATTAAAACGCTATCTGCGTGCCCGTGCCCGGATTATCGGGGCGCTCGGACAACCCATTTTGTTTCTTATTGCCTTGGGTTTTGGTTTCGGTCGAACGTATGAAAAAGCCGGAGGAGGAAATTATATCCAATTTCTGGCACCCGGTATCATTGCAATGGGGATTTTGTTTACCGCCGTCTTCTCCGGAATTGAAATCATCTGGGATCGACAGTTCGGATTCTTGAAAGAGACCCTCGTTGCACCCGTGTCACGCCTTCAGATCGTTTTGGGCCGAACTCTCGGCGGAGCAGCGGTTGCACTAATCCAGGGGCTCATTGTTTTTCTGGTTTGTATCGTTGCAGGTTTCCGAATTCAGAATATAGCATTCCTGCCGGTAGCATTTATCTTTATGTTTCTCATTTCCATCCTTTTTACGGCTATGGGCACGGTAGTCGGTTCGATTCTTGAGGATCTGCATGCCTTTCCCCTCATCATGAATTTTCTCGTGATGCCGCTCTTTTTCTTTTCAGGAGCACTTTTCCCGATTAAGGACGTGCCAAAGGCATTAAAAATTGCTGTTGATATCAACCCGCTCTCTTACGGAGTCGATGGGCTGCGTGGGGCCATGAGTCAAGGATTCCTTTTCGGATTAGGGACAGACTTTATCGTTCTGAGCATCCTTACCGCTATCTTGCTCTTTGTTGGTAGTTATTTTTTCTCAAGAATTCAGCTCTAGGTGTAAGCTATACTCTTAATAGGTGAAGTCCTGGAGCGGACAAGGAAGATGCTTGACTGGAGCGAATGATTGTTCTAATTCTGAACAATGATTCAGGGCCAGAACAGCTATTCTCAAGCCATGACCCGGAAAGAACGGGAAACGGCATTCAGAAAAGATACCATCCTCGATGCAGCCAGGGGGTTGTTTGAAAAAGAAGGCTTTTCCAATACGACCATGGCACAGATTGCGGCAAAGTCCGAGTTTGGCGTCGGCACCCTCTACCAGTTCTTTCCCAGCAAGCAGATCCTTTTTGCCGAGGTGATAAAACAGGGGCTTGACGACTTCATGGGCTCGCTCAAGGATCTCTTGTCAAAAAAGAAGACCTGGCATGAGAAACTCAAGATCTATATTGATTTTCACATCGGCTGGATCGAGAACAATCCGGGTTTCCACCGGCTCATTTATGAGATGTACTTTGCACCGATTCCCGAGCTTACCCCCCATATCTTCCAGCACATCAAGGATGTCCACACAGAGGCTATGCAGATCACCCGTGAGATTTTCCTGGAGGCAAACAGGGGAGGAGAACGCTTCGAACCTGAATTGAAATCCATCATACTGCTCGGGATCATACAGGCGATAGCCCAGAGTTATTTTCTGGGCATACTGGAAAAGTCACCGTCTGAATTCGCAGCCGGCATTATGGAGGAATTTCTAGGGAGGTTATCACAGTGAGGAAGACAAGGTATTTAATCGCGATTGGTTTATTCTTCATGGGGGTAATAAGCGCACATGCATCCGATTACATGACGCTTGAAGATTCGATCAAGATGGCCGTTGAGCGCAACCCCGGCGTTAAGGCCCAGGACCAGGATGTCCTCGGGAAGGATATGGACAAAAGGTCTCAGTTCTCCCGAATGCTCCCTTCTGTGGATCTCACCTACGGGTATACACGGCTGGAGGATG
The DNA here is from genome assembly GCA_050010275.1 of Desulfomonilia bacterium. Classification (GTDB taxonomy): domain Bacteria; phylum Desulfobacterota; class Desulfomonilia; order UBA1062; family UBA1062; genus MWEI01. The sequence goes on from JBEKLI010000244.1 coordinate 6,875, forward strand.
TCCAGACGATTCCGTTCCCTCCACCTATAGGTAATGTCTCCCTGAGCTCGCAAACTACATACAATACGGATATTAAGGCCAAGCAGGTGCTCTTTGCCGGGGGGGCCTTGTACAACAGCTACCTCATCGCAAAGAACGATCTGATC
>JBEKLI010000245.1:0-4267 GCA_050010275.1 Desulfomonilia bacterium
ATATCACCATGCTTGAATCTTCCATCCTCAAGAGCATGGACAAGAACGATCAGGCAGTTAAGCTGTTGGAGACTTCATGGAAAGACTACGCCGATCTCGGTACCTGCAATGAGATAGGCTATCAGCTTGCCACAGAGCTGGATACCATCGGGAGAAGGGATGAGGGCTTACAAATCGCCGCAAAGCTGTTGGAGAAGGATCCTCAAGACCCCATTGCGCTCAACTTTATGGGATACGTGTGGGCGGATCGGGATATGAACCTGGACAAGGCATACTCCATGATCAAAGAGGCCCTTGATCTGAAGCCTGATGATCCTTTCATCCTTGACTCCATGGCATGGGTGCTCTTCAAGATGGGCAAGCCTAAAGAAGCGCTTGTTTACCTAGAGAAGGTATTGAAGATCTTGAAAGACGATGCAACCGTAAATGAGCACATGGGTGATATCCTCATGAGCCTTGGGCAGACCGATAAGGCCTTGGACTATTACCTCAAGTCATCTATCCTGAACAGGTCGGTGAACAACTCCTTAAAGGAGAAGATCAACAAACTCATCAATCAGGATAGAAAAGAAAGTGATGGGCTCAAGGAGAGGGCCCTTCCATGAGCAACGAAGTAAAAGTCGGAATTTTTGTTGTCTTTATCTTTATCATCTTTGTCGTCCTTTCAATAAAAATCGGGGAACTGAACCTGTCTAAAAAAGGGACATATCCATTCACCATGGTCTTCCCCACGGTTGAAGGACTCAAGGTCTCCTCTTCCCTGGAGCTTGCAGGGGTGGACGTCGGCAAGGTGACCGGGATCATGCTGAACAAAGATTACACTGCCGTCGTAACAGCGGCCCTTAACGAGGACATCAAGCTCCCCGTAGACAGCACCGCATCAATCGGGACCAAGGGTGTGCTTGGCGACAGGATCATCGTATTATTACCGGGCGTCTCAAATAATTATATTGAACCCGGGGGGAACCTGGCCAGGACAAAGGTCCCGCCTTCGATTGACACGCTCCTCATACAGGTCGGCGAGCTTGCAACCAACCTCACACAATTGAGTGCATCGCTCGCTACAGCCTTCGGAGATCAGGATACCATGAGGGACATCGTCGTAAACCTGCGTGATCTGAGTGCAAACACCTCATCTCTGGTAGCCGAGAACAAAGACAACATCTCTGACATCCTCACCAACATGAAGGAGATAACGAACAATTTCACCGTAGTTTCCCAGAACCTCACCAGTACCAGTAAAAACATCGATGAGATGGTCGGTACCATTAATTCCGGCCGGGGATCTCTGGGAAAGCTCGTCACGGATGAAACGCTTTATTATTCCATGGTGGATTTCCTGGAATCCGCCCAACTGGTGATGGACCGGATAAACTCAGAAGGCACCCTGGGTTTGCTCATGAGCGACAGTACCCTTTATTACAATCTCGCTGATACGACAAAGAACCTCAAGGTCATCACCGACGAACTCGCTTCGGGTAAAGGAACCCTGGGCCATCTCCTGACCGATGAGGAACTCTATGCGAACCTCAAGGAGGCAATCCAGAGCGCGAACCGTGCCGCCCAGGGTCTCGAAGAGCAGACGCCGATCTCGGTTATGGGGACAATATTAGGCCTGGTATGGTAGTGTGATGATCCCCAAGTGGTGTTTTTGCGCCATAAGCCTCTTCATATTTATAACGATCCTGTTTCCTTTGCATGCATCCGCCGCTCAGATCGATGCCGACCCTCTGATCTCTTATGAATCTCACGGTGATGAATACACATTCCACTCTTTGGGCCCGATCTTTGAATTCTCTGACCATATAAGCGCTATAAGACCTTTTTACTTTAAGGATAAAGATACCTCGGAAACGGACATCATCTATCCCCTTGGGCAATTCACACCCGAGAGATCCCGATTCACCCCCTTGTATACCTCTGTCGACCAGGAGGATCAAAAACACACGGATCTCTTTCCTGTCTTCTACGGGAGTTACAAAGATAGCTCCTATTGGGGAATATTCCCCCTCTATGGTACCATGGAACACCGGTTCGGATACACGAAGGCCCGCTTCATCCTCTTGCCTCTCTATGCCCAAACCACTCTGGATGATGAGAACAGCACCTACTCGTTTCTCTGGCCTGTTTTCTCTTACAGCAAGGGGAGGCTCTACAGGGTCTTTCCCCTCTATGAATGGAAGAAGTCGACCGATGCAACCTATCAGTTTTTCCTCTGGCCTCTTATCCATCATAAGACCGGCCCCGGCGACAAGAGGATGGATGCATTCCTGCCGCTCTTCAGATATGACCGGGGACCTCATTATCAGAATATATCGATCCTCTGGCCGTTCTTCAACTACAACCGGGACGACGCCTCACATCACGTGAGCGCCGATTTTCCCTGGCCCCTTATCAGGACGGCATCAGGCGCATATGAAGAAATAAAGGTGTTCCCTTTATATTGGACCAAGACCGAAGGCAATGCATATTCCGGGAAGACCATACTATGGCCTGTATGGTCCAGCGCATCATGGCATTATGAAGACACCGGCATTGACCAAAAGAACATCACTATCCTGCTCACAAACCGATTGACCACAAAGACGACGCAGGATGGGCAGAGTTCGAGGAGATTGTATTTCTGGCCTTTTTATTATTCTTCCCAAGATGGGGCCGGGAGCGAATGGCATTTTCCCGCCATCTTTCCGCTCTTCTTTGATAAAGGCTTTTCCCGAACCTGGGGGCCGGTCCTCAGCATTGCCGAAAGCACCACCAATGGAGATTCTTCTGAGACAAGCATTCTCTGGAGGATAATTACCTGGAGTAAAACAGGGCAGACATCGAAATGGTCCTTCTCATTGCTTGCTTCATCAACAAAAACTCCAGAGTATCGCCAGTGGGGATTCCTTGGAAACCTTATTCGCATCAAACAAGATACCCCATTCGATACTCCTGACAAAGGCAATGAAAGAGATTAGCTGAGCTCTATTATGAGATAAACCTTTTTTATATTATCCTTAAGTTGCAAGATGGTCTAAACACCATAGTATGGTCAGAGAACCTCTGGCTATAAGGAAATACCTTGCTTCCCTGATACCTCCCCTTTATTATTAAGAGTGAAAAATCAAACTATTACTTATTCGTTGCTGTTATTATCCATCATGAAGCTTTCTGGCATACTTTTCGCTAAATATTAAGATTGCAGGGAAACCAAGGGGGTAATACCACATGAGTTCATTTCAGTATAACCAAGAGGCTCTAAAGAATCTCAAGATCGAAGACTCGAGCATCCTGGACAGGCTCATTGATTTCGAATCGGCCCGTGAGGCACATCTCAAGAAAGACCATGCAAAGGTTGACAAGAGGATGTCTCTCAAAGATGCCATTGCAACCTTTGTGGCAGACGGCGATGTCATGACCGATGCCGGGTTTGCCTATGTCAGGACACCCCACCAGGCCTATTGGGAGATCATGCGCCAGGGAAAGAAGAACATGCAGTGCATCGGTGCGCCGAACACGAACCACAGCTTCATGATCTTCAACAACAACGTCGATTACTCGCACAACTCCTATGTGGGCGTGGAGATGCGCGGTATTGACCGGAACTACGACCGCATGCTGAGGGCAGGCAGGGTGAAGATCCTTTCAGAGTGGAGCCATGGGGGCGTGGCCCTCGGGCTCAAGGCTGCCCAGCTCGGCACGCCCGGTATCTTCACCAAGCAGATGCTCGGCTCCGACATCATCAAATACAATCCCTACACCAAGGTCGTCCAGAATCCCATGAGATCAGACCCGGACCCGGTGGTCTTCATCCCGGCCCTCTACCCCGATGTCTCCATCATCCACTGCCAGGTTGCGGATAAATACGGCAATGCATACATCTACGGCCCCACGGTCAATGACGTGGCAATCGCCTCTGCGGCACGCAAGCTCATCATCACGGCAGAAGAGATCGTGCCCGAGTCCGACATCCGCAGCAGGAAAGGGACCGTCATCCCGTTCTTCTATGCGGACGCCGTCGTGGAGATGCCCTTTGGAGCCGTTCCCGGGAATATGCCCGGTTACTACTACTGGTCCCGCCAGTGGTGGGAGAAACTGATCAGGCTGGGCTGCCAGAGCGATGAGAACCTCAAGGTGTTCTTTGATGAATGGGTCTTCGGCGTTAAGGACCAGTTCGAGTTTGTGGACAAGCTGGGCGGGGCCAAGTGGATCGCCGAGGCCAGGATTCAGACCAAGGCTGCCGAAGGCGACCACGAGGACATAGACTTCTCATACGAAGAATACA
>JBEKLI010000246.1:0-4264 GCA_050010275.1 Desulfomonilia bacterium
TCGTCAAGGGCAAGAACGTCGCAGTCGTTGGCGGCGGGAATGTTGCCATGGACTCTGCGCGCACCGCCATGAGACTCGGTGCGGATCACGTCTACCTCATCTACCGTCGTTCCAGGGCAGAAATGCCTGCCAGGATCGAGGAGATCCACCATGCAGAGGAAGAGGGTATCGAGCTCCATCTCCTGACCAACCCCATCCGCTATATCGGCAATGACAAGGGATGGGTTGTTGGTGTAGAATGCCTGAAGATGGAATTGGGCGAGCCTGATGAATCAGGGAGGCGCAGGCCTGTACCCATGAAAGGCAGCGAATTCGTTATCGATGTCGATACTGCGGTAGTCGCCATCGGTGCAGGTGCGAACCCCCTGGTTCAGAGTACTACACCGGGCCTTAAGACGAACAAGTGGAACTATATCGTTGCCGATGAAGAGACTGGACAGACGTCCCGAGAAGGTGTATTTGCAGGCGGCGATATCGTGACCGGTGCGGCCACCGTCATCCTGGCTATGGGTGCCGGGAGGAAGGCTGCTAAAGCAATGCACCAGTATTTGATGTCAAAGAAATAAATGGAGCGAGAGAGGAGAGGGGAATGACCCTTGCGGAGGTAAAGAGGATCCTTGATGCTGATGTGATCGTAGGTGAGGACAAGCTGGATATGGAGGTTGAACGAGGTTTTGCCGCAGACCTCATGAGCGATGTTCTCGCCTTTGCAAAAGAGGGATCAATGCTCCTCACCGGCCTCACGAACCCCTTGGTGGTCCGTACCGCAGATACGCTGGACCTCAAGGTCATCATCTTCGTGCGAGGGAAACGCCCGGCTCCTGATGCGATCAAACTGGCCCAAGAAAAAAATATTCCCCTCCTCGCTACCCGGTACATCCTGTTCGAATCATGCGGGAGGCTCTTCGAGGCGGGTATGCGCGGATCGGTCCAGAAGGTGGGAGAGTCGCAGGATTAGCGGCTCTCCCACCAGGTTTTACCCATACTGTTTTCTTCTTGTTACCCTTATATCTTTTCGTTTAGTTGATGCATGTTACTCTTTACAAATTCAAGTTTAAGTTGGTATAAGTCGATAGAGTAGATAAGAGGGAGCACTATGGCAGGGCCGACTGATATTTCTACCATACTTTCCCAGACCGGGAGGATTGAGAAGATCAATCAGAACCCTTTTGTCCAGTCTGAGGTCGCGCGGCAGATCCTCACTGAAGAAGAAGCAAAGGCAAAGCTGCGCAGGAACAAAGAGGTGGCTGAGTCAAAGAAGGCCCAGGAGATATCCGTGCGTGACAAGGCAAAAGGGGACCGGAGAAGAGAAAATCCGAAGGAAAAAACGGCCAAAGCACAGACAATCTCTGATGAGGATGAAAACCCCCAAGGCGAGAAACACATCATTGATGTGGTGGTGTAGCATTGCTGTTTCCTGTTTCTGATCCTATACGGCTCCTCCTCATAGCCCAGCTCGTTATCCAGGTAATCCTGATTGCGTTCGTGGTATTCCTCCTTGTTCTTGAAAAGCGCAGAAGGGTGAGGCCTGAGGCACTTGATGAGCTTAAGGCGGTTGTGAAACAGACCAAGGATCTTTCGGATACCTTCCATGGCAATGTGCAGCAGCGGGTTGACCTCCTCACCAAGGTCATGAGTGACTTGGATAGTAAAATTAAGAATGCCGAGGTCCTCATAAAGGCTTTGGAAGAGACCTCTGTAAAGGTAAAAAAGGCAAGGCAATTCAATTCATCGGATGTCCAAAAGCTTCACAGGGGCGGCTTTGAAGCCCTTGAGATCTCCCAGATCACAGGGGTTCCGGTGGGTGAGATACAGCTCATGATCAAGGTCGGCAACCCACAGGACTGAGTCTGAGAGTATATGCGTATTATTCCCGCCCAGATTCCTCCAGGCGACATCATCATCAAGGACGAGATACCGTCGCTTGCAGTAGGTCGGCAGGTTGTAGCAACGGTGCTTTCCAGCCCGAAGAACGGCCTTGTACTTATCTCTATGTTCGGCAAGCGCCTTCTTGTAGAGACGACACTTGACCTGAAGCAGGACCAGATCCTGAACCTCAAGGTGTATGCCACCACACCCAAGGTGGTCATGAAGCCCATCGAGTCTGCTCCAGAGGCAAAGACCGTTCTCAAGCTTATGGATAACCTTGTGGAGCAGCTTGCAGGAAAATTCGGCAATACACCGATTGAGGCCTTCGATCTTAAAGAGATCCTCAAGAAGCTTATATCAGAAGCACCCGATGATAAGGCGGCTCTCCAGCTTGCCCAGAAGTTTATTGAAGATTTTTCCCAGCTACCGCCTAATACCATTGCATATCTCCTCGTCCCGTTCGTCGGTGAAGATACCCGCGGCAGGGCGCAAGTAACAATTGAAAAAGATGGGCAGGATTACCGGCTCCATTTCGGCGTAGAGACCGATGCCTTGGGCCTCATAGAAAGTACGGTCCTCAGGACCAACAGCGGGATAGCTGTTGAGATCTCTTCCGGGTTAAAGGATGTTGTGGACTTATTGAGGACACATTTGCAAGAGCTCACCCAGAACCTCGAACCCTACGGGCTGACAGGCATTGAGATCGTACAGAAGAAACCGCAGGGAGATCAACGTGCAGGGGTGGATGTGGTGGTATGAAGAAAGAGGAAAAGATAAAAAAGGCTGTTGCCTTAAAATACGAGCGGGGAAAAGACCTGGCACCTCAGGTCAAGGCTAAGGGCAAGGGTGTCGTGGCTGATAAGATTCTTGCCCTGGCCAGGGAGCACGGGGTACCTATTGAGAAGGATTCCACTTTGCTGGAAGCGCTCTATCGCCTTGATATAAACGAAGATATCCCCGAAGAGCTCTACCAGGTTGTGGCAGAGCTCCTTGCGTTCATCTATCGAATGAATGCCCTCAAGAAGGGCAGGTCTTAAATTCTTTGAATAATATCTTGTAACCATCTTGACTGATGTTCCCCCCCTTTTATATATAGTTCTGTACCGACAAATCTGTCTTTTATGAGAAAATACATATTGTTAATATGATGAACCCAATTTTGTGCTATGTGTCGTATGCAAAAGATGATTATCTTAAGTAATGAGATCCTTTGATGATAGGTTTAGACATTGAAGATGTAGCTACATTAGACGTCTTTAAAAAACTACGGAGAGGAGGAAAAGGATGAAAAGAACTATACTGGCTGTTGTTCTCATGAGTTTTATCGCTTTACCCGTATCGGTATGTTTTGCCGCCAATCAGAAGAATATCGGGTGTGGTCTCGGGACCCTCGTCATGAAGGGTAATGACGGCCTGGCATATCAGGTTCTTGCCGTAACAACCAATGGGACATGCGGAAACCAGACATTCGGTATCACTTCCGGCACGTTGGATTGCGAAAAGCCGGCTCGATTCGCAAGCCATGAGAGGATCAATACCTATATCGCTGACAATATGGACAACCTGGCGAATGACATTTCCAAGGGCCGGGGAGAATACCTGAACACACTGGCTGTCCTCATGGATGTGCCTGAAGGTGCAAGGGCTGATTTTTATTCAAAGCTGCAGAACAACTTCTCACGAATCTATCCGTCAACGAATGTGAAAAGTGTTGATGTAGTCAAAAACATCGAAGCACTGATGTAGTCAGGTTTGGTGCGCAACGAATCGGGAAGGAGATACGGGAGGGATACATCCTGTATCTCCTTCTTTTTTGCTGGTATACTCTCTACTCTCTTCTGTATCTTTCCTGTTTATGCACAGGATTCACCCTATCTTTCAGAGCTGTTGGCATCGGCTCATCAGCAAAGGCTTTATGATGACCCATACTGGCATATCCTGATGCACTATAAGCATGGCTTATTTGGTTATAAAAGCCTTGTCGATGACCCGAAATTCTTTCTGGCATCGGACGGCAAAACAAATCCTGAGGCTGAGCTGGACGCCACGATCCGAGCCTTTTTCATCGGAGAGGATAATGAAAAGAAATCTGCAGTCTGCAGATTTGCGGCCCGCTATGAGTGGATCAAGGGAAAATTGAATTTTGACCCCGGCCGCCTCCCCATCTCAGAGTGCCACCCATTTATGAACTTCATGAATAATATAAAACCGGAATCGGTAACCCTTGTCTTTCCGGCCGAACACCTTAACAGCCCGGCATCCATGTTCGGTCACACCTTCCTGACGATAGAAACAGCCAACAAGAGCAAACTTCTCGCTTACGCTGTCAATTATTCGGCTTTTACCAACGAAACCTTCGGTCCGTTGTTTGCCGTCAAGGGACTGTTCGGATTCT
>JBEKLI010000247.1:0-6366 GCA_050010275.1 Desulfomonilia bacterium
CCCTTAAGTCCTTTTTGCTTCGTCCTCGACGCTATTTCATAGAACAGGTATCCCCTAAATCATGAAAAATAAATCTGCCCTGTTTTTGGCGAGCATCGAGAAGGCAAGGGAATTGAGAACCAAGTATTATGCCCCCGGAATTCTCGCGCCTTTGGCTATCCCTTATTCTTGCGGAGTTCCTCTTCATAACCCATAGTTACAAAGTAGATCACCCTGTCGAAGAAAAGGACGACCTTGTTATTAAGCTCAAGGGCCTGGCTAAACTCGTAAGTGGATTCAAAGAACTGCTTTTTCTGTATGAACATCCAGAGATGCCTTTTAACAAGCATGAATGCCAGCACTACCTCATGGAGAGAAATGCCCTCCCGGTAGCGTTTTTTCCCAAGCTCGGTATACACTTTTCTGATCTCGCCGGCGGTATGATCATCTGTGCCCAACCAGGAACTGAGCTTGTTGTAGACATCGAAGACACGTTCATAGATAACCTCATAGGAGAGCTTGCGGTAGCCCTTGGTCTCCTCCATGCTGAGCAGGTCTTTGCATAAGCCCCTCGACAACTCGTTCGCATTGTCCTTTATGAGATCCAGCAGTTGAAAATAGAACATCATTCCTCCTTCAGGTCTGATTATCTGTCTATAAAAAATAAGCAAAACGAGCGTGGAAGAAATAATAACTGTCATAAGTGCTCGGTTCAAGGGAGGGATTAAAGATTAGCAATTAATAGAGTCAGAGACGATTTTTCATAAATCGACTCTGACCCGATCTGTTTATCCAAGAAAAATCAGCTTGTCATGAACCTCCATCTATAGAGCATTGCGTAGATCTTTTTTACCTCACTCGTGTATTTTTTGCTCCCCCCGCTGTACTTGTTCAGGGCCTCATCAAAGGTTCGTGACGACTTCAGGCAGTCATGCAATATCTCCGAGCCGATATCATAGTTGTTCCTTAAGAAATACAGGTCATGCCAGGTGATCCCCCTCCTCTTCAGCTTGTCCTGGTGACTCCTCGGATTCACCTGCATTGCGCCGATACAGCCAACGGAACTCTGGGCATCTGCCCTGAACTGCGATTCCTGGTGGGCTATGCTGATCACCTTCAGCCGGTCCACATTCCATTTGCTTGCATATTTATCAATGTACTTTGCATGGATGGCGGCTATTTCAGGGTCAAGGTGCGGCTGCAGGTGTATGATCAGTTCTGCAGTGCTGGATGCCTTGATATAAGATCCGGAATAAGCGATCTGGGTCTGGGCCATCATGAGTACTGCCAAAGTAAGGAATAGGCAAAGTATTTTCATCTTTTGTCCTCCTCAGTTTGGTTCTTGGTCTCAGGAGCAGTTTCAATGGATTATTTTTTTGGGATTCTTTATTATTAATGCGATGATCGTAAAAAGCAACAGGGTGTCATTTATCCAGGAGTTTATCCCCGCGAAAGCTTAGGACCAGTTGAGAGTTTTTTTAGTCTTGCAATTACCTCTTTAAAAATACATTTGTCTCCTATCTGCTTCCGGCCTGGTACTGATAATAGTTGATCATCCTGGCGTATGCCTTCAGTGCCCGCTCCGGGGTCGGGTACACCGGGATGCCGTGCCCGTGCAAAGGCTTGAGCAGATCTTCCTGATCGATCTGGACGAAACCGGGGTAGGCGATGGCCAACACATGCTTGTCAGAGCGCTCCTTTGATGCGATGAGCCCCTGGATATATTCAGCGCTCATCTCGGTTGATGCGCCGCCACCGAGCATCACTACGGCATCCACACCCGGATCGTCCAGGATGATGTCGAGGGCGTCCTGGTAGAGTCTGAGGTCGAATGATGCGCTCAGCCCCACATCGATAGGATTGGCCGGGGATGTCCCGGTGGGCGGGAGCATGGATTTGAGCTTGCGGAGGGCATTTTCCCCGAGTGTGGCCATAGTGAGCCCGTTTCTTTCAGCGGCATCTGCTGCAGACACCGCAGGGCCGCCGGGTCCGGACACGATGACCACCCTTCCTTTAACTCGCGGCCTCAGATGGTAAAAGGCCATGACAAGGTCGAGCATCTCTTCGATGTCATACACATCTACGATGTGAAACTGCCGGAACACACTCGTCCACAGATCTTTCCGGCCTGTCAGCGAACCGGTGTGCGATGCCGCTGCTCGCGAGCCCGCCTCGGTAAGGCCTACCTTCCACATGATCAAGGGCTTTCTCGATGTGGCTTCCTTCAGCACGGCGATGAGCCGCCGTGGGTCTCCTATCCCTTCGCAATAGGAGCAGATGAGGCGGGTATGATCATCCCGGGCCATCCACTCGAGGAGGTCTGTGAGGTCCACATCCGCACTGTTGCCATAACTGACCACATGGCTGAATAACATACCTTTCCCGGAGCACAGATTCACAAAGAGATTCACCAGCGACCCGCTCTGGCTGAGAAACCCGAGATCTCCCATGGTCTTGGGCATCCCCGGAAAGGGAGCAAGGTGCGAGCCCGGAGAATATATACCCATGCAGTTGGGCCCCAGGATGCGAAAGCCCCCATCACGCGCGAGAATTTTCATGCGCGTTTCATCGGATCGCCCCCTATCGCCGTCCAGCTCGGAAAAGCCCGACGTATAGAGAATCACCGCCTTCACCTTCTTTTGGGCACATTCTCCAAGCACCGTTAAGACCGTCTCTTTCGGAGACATCACAATAGCCATGTCCACAGGACCCGGCACATTGAGCAGGCTTGGGTATGCCTTATAGCCATCGATCTTTGCAGCTGTAGGGTGAATGAGATATATCGGACCGGCAAAACCCTGATCGAGGAGCCCCAGCAGAAACACCTTGCCGCTCTTGAGCCCTCTCGGGATGCCGACAAGCGCTATAGACTCGGGAAAAAACAGCTCACGAAGTGCATCATGCATGGACTTCCCCTCCATTATAGACACATCACAGGGTTTCATCCGGAAAAACCCTCACATGTTCATCCTTATCATCCCTGCCGGGAACCATCAAGGAATGTTCCATCTTAAGATGATCACCTTCATAGGGGAATCCGGTACTAACCGTTTATAATCATTCATGGATGGGGAGCGACCACAGAGTGTCATCCCGAGCAAAGCGAAGGATCTAAAAAGTCTTATTCGGATTTGAGCAGCAGCCCGTAAAGATCTGATCCCACGAATGCCTTGATTTTTGAGCGATGAATACCTATGTAATCCAATGATATCCGACATAATTCATTTGCTGAAACAAACGGAGAGGTGCCATGGAGCATAAGAAAGAGACACACCAGTTCAAGGCAGAGGTCGTCAAGGTCCTGAAGCTCATCATCAACTCGCTGTACTCGCATCCCGAGATCTTCTTGCGCGAGCTCATCTCGAACGCCTCGGACGCCATCGACAAGATCAGGTTCAGGTCGCAGACCGAGCCCGACATCTTAGAAAAAGACACCGAATTCAAAATCAGGATCATCCCTGACCGCAAGGCCGGGACCATCACTATCGAGGACAACGGGATCGGCATGACCTTTGAGGAGGTGGTGGAAAACATCGGGACCATTGCCCAGAGCGGCACCAAGGCCTTTCTGGAAGCCATCGATACCATGAAGAAGAGCCAGAGCATAGCACCCGAGCTCATCGGCCAGTTCGGCGTGGGGTTCTACAGCTCGTTCATCGTGGCGGAAAAGGTCACCCTCGTCACCAAGGCGGCAGGCGCTTCGAGCGCGACCAAGTGGGAATCCACGGGGGACGGTTCCTACACCATCGAAGAGGCGACCAAGAAGGGCAGAGGCACGTCGGTCACCCTCAAGCTCAAGGAACGCCTCGAAGACGAACCCGATTATACGGACGAATGGACCATCAGGGGCGTGGTGAAGCGCCATTCCGACTTCGTGAGCTACCCCATTGTCATGGATGTGGAACGCGACGAGCCCATCCCGGAGGCCGAGCTCTTAAAGGACAGCGAAGGGCAACCCATCGGAGAGACGACCAGGAAGGTGAAGCGGGAAGAGACACTCAACTCCATGAAGGCCATCTGGGCCAGGAGCAAGGTCGAGGTCACCGATGAGGAGTACACCGAGTTCTACAAGCACATCAGCCATGACTGGAACCCGCCGCTGGAGCACATCCACATAAAATTCGAAGGGACCACCGAATACAATGCCCTGCTGTACATCCCCTCAAAGCTCCCGCTCGACTTTACCATGCGCGAGGGCAGGCACGGGATCCACGGGATCCACCTCTACTGCAAGCGCGTGTTCATCATGGATGACCTCATCAAGCGGATCTTCGACCTCCTCGAAGGCATGGACAAGGAAAAGTATGACCGGTTCTATGCCGAGTTCGGGCCCGTCATGAAGATCGGCATCCCCACCGACCACGACAACCGGGAGAGAATTGCGAAGCTCCTTCGGTATCAGACCACGAACTCCGAGGGCGGGTACGTATCGCTTAGTGATTATACAGCCCGCATGCAGCCGGACCAGGATGCAATCTATTACATCACCGGTGAGAATGCCGCCATTCTGCTGAACAGCCCCCATTTGGAGCGCCTCAAGGAAAAGGGGATCGAGGTGGTGCTCATGACCGACCCCATCGACGAGTTTGTGGTGCAGGTCTTGAGGGAATTCGACAATAAGAAATTTGTGAGCGCGGAAAAGGGTGACCTCAGCCTCGGCAAGGTGGATGAGAAGAAAAAGCACGAGTTTGGCGAATTCTTCGGCTTCCTGAAAGAAGAGCTGAAAGACAGGGTAAAGGATGTGAAGGCATCGACGCACCTCAAGGACTCGCTTGCCTGCCTGTCCGGCGAGACTTACGACATGAGCCCCTATCTGGAGAAGCTCCTGAAGGCCACTGGGCAGAAGACCGAGCCTGCCAAGAGGATACTCGAGCTCAATATCGACCATCCGGCCGTGTCCAATATCAAGTTCATGTTCGAGAAGAACAGGAAAGACCCGCTCCTGAAGGACTATGCCCGTCTCCTCTTTGACCTGGCGCTCATTGCCGAAGGCTCCAAGGTGGACGACCCAACACGCTTTTCAAAGACCATCGGCGATATCCTGGCCGAGGCGATCACGGTGGAAGAGCTCATCGCAGGGGATGCCATCGAGGTGTGAGAAAGGAATACATGAGGTCGGAGACGATCAAAAAGAAAATCGTCTCAGGCCCTTTTCATTGCTTAAGTCCTTCTCCCCTTGCGGGAGAAGGACTTCGAAGAGGGGGAGATAAAACGTCCCCGATCTCCGATGTCATCTCGACCGGAGGGAGAGATCTCGTTATTCCCGCTCGGGGGTAATCCGGTACTACTTTTTATGTACCTTCAATTCCCCGCTCAGTCTTGCAAATCGAAATGCCCCCTTTATACAGTAGAGAGGAGGCCGGCAGGGTAACACTACGGCACAATGAGACAAGATGTGCGGTCCTGTCCATGGCGGGAAAAGGCCTGTTGTACCCGCTGGCATTAACCCCCATCCACCATGCATGCACAGGAGGGAGAAATGACCTATGATGAATTGAAGCCCCGTATTGTTGGCGTAACCGTACAGTCTCTCCAGGAAACCGAGGTCAAAATCGAGTCGCTGTGGGAGGGAAGGCGCATCGTGCTTGCTTTTCTCCGCCATTTCGGCTGAATGTTCGCACGGCAGCAGGCTGCTGCCCTCATGGACATCAAGGGAAAACTGGATGAGGCCAGAATACCACTGGTTGCCATCGGGAGCGGCAGCCCCGGTGGTGCGAGGCATTTCATCGAGAAGTTCCATTTCACCGGAGAGATGTATGTCAACCAGGACCTCAGCGCGTACAGGGCCTTCAAGCTCGAACGCGGCTTCTGGAAAACTTTGGGCCCTGCATCTCTGATCCGCGGCATCCAGGCCATGAGAGAAGGTTTCCGCCAGGGCCGCATGGACGGTGATAACTGGCAGCAGGGCGGTATCTTTGTCATGGGCCCGGGCAACAAGCTCATATTCCAGCACCGCAACAAATTCGCAGGGGATCATGCAGACCTGAATGCAGTGCTCGCGGCGGTGGCGGCTTGAAAAGAGAAACGCCCCCCTCTCCTTGGCCTTGATCAAGGAGTTCCCGGCCATTGCCTGTTAGACAGGTCACATGACGAGATGCCGGTCCAAGAAAGGGGGAATGAATATGGAAGAACAGGGTGTTAAGAAAGAACTCCTGGCAAAGGCTTTTGACATCAAAGGCCTTGCCGCTTACCAGGATCATTCCATTGTGAGCAGGGAGATCATCAAGAAGCCTGCGGGCACCGTGACGGTCTTTGCCTTTGACGAGGGTGAAGGCCTGAGCGAGCATACCGCGCCGTTCGACGCCATTGTCCAGGTACTGGAAGGCACGGCCGAGGTCTTCATCGACGCTGCGCCGCATATGGTCCAGGCAGGCGAGATGATCATCA
>JBEKLI010000248.1:0-5831 GCA_050010275.1 Desulfomonilia bacterium
AGATCAGAGATTGTAGTTTCACTGAGATCAGACTGAATACAAGATTTACAATATATCAGGCCAACCATGTTGATAATGTTGAGTATATGGGATTCAGTATGAAGGGCATAAGGCATCTTTTTGAGAAGCATCAGCTTCCTAAAGATGGCCCATATAAACTTGCAGATATAATTGATGAAATCGTCAAAGACGATCCAGAGTCTTTATGTGAGTTGATTCAGATAAGGTTTGCAAAAAATTTAAACCTTGTAGTTGAGGACATTCAGGAGTGGAAGGCTGCTTAAGCATACTTAATCTGCATAGTATCGAAACTGCGCAAGGGCCTTGATATAGGCCCTTGTTTTTTAATGTACCAATTGAATAATATCCTCGATCTTCCACACATGATCTGTAACCCCTGCTTCCATCACAGTGTCACTCTCAATGTCTGATGTATGCTGTTGAAGGTGTCTTATTTAATGCCCGACCGTGACGTCAGCCTTCGTAGGAATTTGATAGGGTTTGCCTTCGACCTTAAACCTCAGATCTTTCGGGCCACCTATGTTGTTAGCCATTCTACTACCTGGGAGAAACAGGTAAACCCCGGTCATGTGCCACTCACCAGGGAAAGCCCCCTCTGGCAATTTGTAAGAGATCCGGAAAGTCTTCGCATTAACCATTTCGCTTTGGCTTAATTGAATATCTTCGGTAACGGAGGAAACTGGCGAAATATGTAACATGAGGGATGCCCCTTTAGGTAGAGGCTCATCAAACTTAACATTGAAAACAATAGTCTCACCCTGCTTGAATGATCCCACGTTTCCCATTTCAACAGTTGCCTTATTATCCTGTGCCCATGAAACTGCCACCATCGCCATAATTAGGGCTGCTACTATAACCGCTACTCTTGTTCTCATTACATCCTCCTTTGACTGCAAAGTGTGATACTTACAATCCGATTGGATTCAGCCGAATATAATAGCATATATTTTCAGTGTCAAGTGGGATGTATTTATCACTTTGGTTTGGGCTTTTTAATAAAGTGTTGTTCCTTGGTTTATGTCAACGGAATCAGGCTACATGGTGGCTACATATAAGCAAAGAACAAGGGGCTACATCCTGTAACCCCTTGTTATTATGGTGGGCCATCCGGGGCTCGAACCTGGAACCTACTGATTAAGAGTCAGTTGCTCTACCAGTTGAGCTAATGGCCCATACCATTCTAGATGGTACGCCCGGGGCGACTCGAACGCCCGACCTGCGGATTCGAAGTCCGACGCTCTA
Organism: Desulfomonilia bacterium; assembly: GCA_050010275.1. Classification (GTDB taxonomy): domain Bacteria; phylum Desulfobacterota; class Desulfomonilia; order UBA1062; family UBA1062; genus MWEI01. The sequence goes on from JBEKLI010000248.1 coordinate 1,264, forward strand.
TCCTGCTGAGCTACGGGCGCTTCCCTTCAATAATGGGGTGAGTGAAGGGGATCGAACCCTCGGCCACAGGAGCCACAATCCTGCGCTCTACCATCTGAGCTACACTCACCATATATGCTCTGGCACGCCTGAGAGGATTCGAACCTCCGACCTACGGATTAGAAGTCCGTTGCTCTATCCAACTGAGCTACAGGCGCCCACTTCGCCCCCGCTGTGGTCGGGGCGAGAGGATTTGAACCTCCGACCCCCTGCTCCCAAGGCAGGTGCGCTAGCCAGACTGCGCTACGCCCCGTAGTGGAGCCTTATAGCAGAGGGTCTCATGGCATGGCAAGCACTTTTTCCGCAGCCTGTATTGCAAATAACCAACTATATTTATTAAAGATATTTCGTTTCGTTCGTGATGATAAAGCAGGCTAACTCTCTTCAGAATCTCCATTGAGAAGGGAAAGCACCTGCTCTTCAACGGCCTCCATCTCGCCTACCATCTCTTCGGAGACCCCTTCATGGTCATACCCGCAGATGTGGCATATCCCGTGGACGAGAAGCTCTTTGAGGCGATCAATCAACTCCATGCCGGCATCATGAGCCTCTCGTGCGGCCTTCTCCACCGAGATGATTATATCCCCAAGGTGGCTGCCTTCCGGTCCTTCACCCTCCTGCTGGGGAAAGGATATGACGTTGGTGGGCTTGTCCCTTCCCAAGTATTCTTTGTTCAATTCCTTTATGTGCTTGTTATCGGTGAGCACCACACAGAGCTCCACATCCTGCCTGCCGAGGATTTCGAGGATTCTCACCGCCCAGTGCCCGATGAGGTCGCTATCGACTTCGAAGGCCTCCTGCTCGTTGATGATGTCAATGAGGTTCATCTGCCGCTCTTATCATAGGCCCGGATAATCTTTGCCACGATCTTGTGCCTGACCACATCATCTTCAGAGAAATACACGAAGCCCAGCTCATCGATTTCCTTGAGGATCTGTGAAGCCTCCACGAGGCCCGATATCGAGCCCTGGGGCAGGTCGATCTGGGTGATATCTCCCGTGACCACGGCCTTCGAGTTGTAACCAAGCCGGGTGAGGAACATCTTCATCTGCTCGGAGGTGGTGTTCTGGGCCTCATCTAAAATAATGAAGGCGTCGTTCAGCGTCCTGCCGCGCATAAAGGCAAGCGGTGCGACCTCGATATGATCCCTGGCCATGAGCCTCAGGACATGGTCGCGCTCCAGCATGTCGTACAACGCGTCATAGAGCGGCCTTAAGTAGGGGTTCACCTTTTCCTGCAGATCGCCGGGCAGAAAGCCGAGCCTTTCTCCGGCCTCCACCGCAGGCCGGGTCAAAACGATGCGTTCCACCTTCTTTTTCAGCAGGTAGTGTACACCCATGGCAAGGGCAAGGTAGGTTTTGCCTGTGCCTGCAGGGCCTATGCCGAAGAGGATGTCCTTGAACCGCATGGCATCGATATAGCGCTTCTGCTGGAGGCTCTTGGGGAAGATGACCTTCTTGGTGGAGGAAATGTATATATTGTCCTTGAACACATCCTCCAGGTCGACATTGTGGTCTTTGGCGATCATCCGCACCGCATACCACACGTCATCCGGATAGATGGGGAACCCGCCTTTTATGAGCTTGTAGAGATCTTTCAGGGCGTGCTCTGCGAGCTCCACGTCAAAGCTCTCACCCGAAAGCTCGATGGTGTTTCCCTTGAGCGCGCATTTAACGCCGATGGATTCCTCAAGGATCTTCAGGTGGGAACAGCTGTCGCCGGCGAGCTGCCGCAGGATATGCGTGTCTGCAAAATCGATCGTGGGCATTTTAGGTTATGTAGCGCCTCTTTTTCAGCTTACTGATCTCGGAATATACCAATTCAACCCATCTGACAAGGGCATTCCCCTTAAGGCTTTCTCGCCTCGCCCGGGCAGTATCAGGCCGTTACCCATGTTCTGATACTATCATCCGTGATGATGTGCAGGTGGACCCTGTCGTCAATAAACGGCATCGCATCGAACAACGGGACCAAAGCCGCATTGAGCGCTTCAACCTCATCGGCCACAACTACATATCGGAACCGGTTGAAGCCCCTGCGGTCCCTTATTTCTTTGCCCTGCCGGATGATCTCTTTAAGGCTCTCCTTGAGTACCCGGATATCATCTGTAAACGTGATATAGATCAGAAGACGGCCGCCAACCTCCAGGGAACCGTCAACAGGGAGACCGGGACAGGGGTTAAGAGGACTGACAGCTATATGCTCAAACACCTCATCGGGGCAGGCGCACCCCAGTGTACCCCGCACAAAACGTTTCACTTCCTGTCTGCTCATGAGTCTTAACCTTCCCCTGTTCATTTCCGGATGATCTCGCAACACCCTCTCGTGTCATCCTGCGTGTAAGTTAAGAATATCATATCATGAAAGAATCTTCTTCGCTAATGCTCCTCTTGCAGATCGTATGACATTGTATTATGTACTCCACATGTTCACGGCAAAGGTCATGGAGGGCTTCAGCGCAGCACACAGCCTCAGGGGTTACCAGGGCGACTGTGAGAGGCTGCACGGCCACAACTACCGCGTGGAAGTTGCGGTGGAGTCATCCAAGCTCGATACGTGCGGCATCGTTGTGGATTTCCGCGACATCAAGCAGCACCTCCAGAAGGTGCTTTCCGGGCTGGACCATCAGTACCTGAACGAGATCGAGCCCTTCACAACGCTAAACCCTTCAGCCGAGAACATCGCCAAATATGTTTTCCATTCCATCTCCGGTGCGGTTGTGCCCCCTGTGCGACTGAAAGAAGTCACGGTCTGGGAGAACGATTCCTCCTGTGTGACCTATTCCGGGTAGGTTGGACCTGAACCATGAAGGACGTGCAAAAGCAAAGACCCGACAATCCCCTCTATATAGAAAAGGTAGGAGTCAAGGGTATTTCATACCCCATCGTGGTCTCGGACAAGAAAAAGGGCACGCAGCACACCGTTGCGAACATAAGGAAGAGATCCACATCAAGAACTTTGAGCACATCCTCAATGACATCAAACGGTCTCTTGAGGCCGAGAGTGCCCACCTGGAAGTGGAGTTTCCCTATTTCATCGAGAAGACAGCGCCGGTGACGGGTTCGGTAGGGCTCATGGAATATCGCTGTTCACTCATGGGCATGGTGGGTCAACGCCGTGAATTCAAGGTCGGCGTCAAGGTGCCCATCCAGACCCTGTGCCCCTGTTCGAGAGAGATAAGCGACTTCGGGGCGCACAATCAGCGGGGGATCGTGACGGCGGTGGTTCGCTATGAAAAGTTCTTCTGGATGGAGGATCTCATCGAGCTCATCGAAAAGTGCGGCTCCAGCCCGGTCTATCCGGTCCTTAAGAGGCCTGATGAGAAATTTGTCACCGAATCGGCCTACCATAACCCCAAGTTCGTTGAGGATGTCGTGAGGCAGGCGGCCTCACTTTTAAGCCGGCGCAGCGAGTTCTCCTGGTTTTCGGTGGAGGCGGAAAATATCGAAAGCATCCACAACCACAGTGCCTACGCATATATCGAGAGCGGGCAGCCTCATGGCTGAAGACATGCTGCCCATCGGCAAGCTGCCCGTCGAACTTCTCAGACAATTCCTGAAAGAGCTGACCACCACCGACCCGGACGTGATCGTGGGGCCCGGCATCGGCATGGATGCTGCGGTTATCCGTTTCGGACAAGAACAGCTCGTCTTCAAGACCGACCCCATTACCTTTGCAACGGACGATATAGCCTGGTATCTCGTCACGGTAAATGCCAACGACATCGCCTGCATGGGCGGCATTCCCAAATACCTGCTGGTGACCTTCCTCCTGCCCCAGGGAGCCACGACCAGGGACGGCGCACATGCCGTCTTCTCAAGGCTTAAAGAGGCATGTGCGGCAAACGGCATTACCTTGGTCGGGGGCCATACCGAGATCACCTACGGGATCGAAAGACCGATCGCCATCGGATTTATGATAGGCACACTCTCCGGTCACGGCATCATACGCTCCTCCGGCGCGAAACCGGGTGATGCCGTCCTCTTGAGCAAGGGCATTCCCATTGAGGCTACAGCGCTCCTTGCACGCGAGTTTGCCGGCAAGTTGGGCCTTGATGAAGTTACTTTGAAGCAGGCGCAAAACCTGATCTATGACCCCGGCATCGGCATAGCCCGCGATGCACGGATCGCCCTGGAAACAGGCGGTGTAACGGCCATGCATGACCCTACGGAGGGAGGGCTTGCCACCGGGCTCTTCGAGCTGGCAAGCGCCAGCGGCTGCGGTATGGAGGTTCATCTGGAGCGCATCTCCCTCATAGCCCTTGCCGAGAAAATTCTCCCTGTCTTTTCCATAGACCCGTTGGGAGCCCTGGCATCGGGAGCGCTCATCGTGTGCTGCAGGCCGGAATATGCCGGGGCCATCCTGGCAGCATGGAGCCAGGCCGGCATCGCAGGCGCCAATATCGGGACCATAACCTCATCGCAGGGTCTTATCCTCTACCGGGACGGGAAACAAACCCCCCTGCCTCAGTTCAAAACAGACGAGATCACCAAGGCCTTTTCTGTATAGTCATGGGTAATATTCTTTCG
>JBEKLI010000249.1:0-4199 GCA_050010275.1 Desulfomonilia bacterium
GCCTCAGGATGATATCCTCCATAGATAACCGCATCCGCGCCGGAGTTCTTGATCTTCTGAACAATAGCAGAGTAGTCCACCGCACCCGGGGTTATACCTTCAAACAGCACAGGATTGATGCCCCGTTTTTCAAAATCCGCCTTGGCAAACTCGGCAAGACCCTTGCCATAGTCACCCTTGTCATGGATGACGGCGACCTTGATAAAAGTATCATCTTTCACACCATCATCAGAGATGAAAAAGGTCTTCATCTTCTTTTTCTTCATGGCGCTGACGATCTTGGCCGCCTCAGGATGATATCCTCCATAGATAACCGCATCTGCATTGGAGTTCTTGATCTTCTGCACAATAGCAGAGTAGTCCACCGCGCCTGGGGTTATACCTTCAAACAGCACAGGGTTGATGCCCCGTTTCTCAAAATCCGCCTTGGCAAACTCGGCAAGACCCTTACCATAGTCACCCTTGTCATGGATGACGGCCACCTTCTTTACCTTGAGTTTGTTCATGGCGAAGTCAACCTCGAGTTTTGCCTGTGCATCATCCGGTGATATCGTGCGGAAAAAATTCGGATAATCGCCGCTCTTGGTAAGGTCGACGTTCGTTGCGGAAGGCGATATGACCACGATCTTGGCCTCTTTATAGGTGTTGAGTGCAGCCTTGGTAGCGCCGCTGCAGATGTGGCCGAGTACGACATTCGCGCCATCAGATACGAGCTTGCTTGCAACATTGGCAGCTACCTCGGGCTTGCAGACATCGTCCGCCGGAAGGATCTCTACCTTCTTACCCAGGACACCGCCCTTTGCATTCACATCACCCACCACGAGCTTCGCTGCATTCAGTGTAGGCAGCCCGTAGGATGCAAGATCTCCGCTGTGAGCCCCTGCAACACCGAGCTTGATCGTATCGGCTGCAAAGGCCGAACCGGTGAACAGTATGAAAGCGATTGCCATTAAGAATATCAGTGATCTCTTCATTCCTTCCTCCCCTTTGCTTTGAATTTCTTAGAATATTTCCGTCAGGATCTCGTAAAACAGTCCGGCAAGACATAGCATTAAAAACTCTCTCCTGTCAAACCGGGCCGTATGGTGTTGATAAGCGAGTTTATCTCACATATGCCCCATTGGTCAATATAACGCTCTGTATGGGTTCTATTCATGCCTCCGCGCAACCCGGAAAATACTGTTATCTATCTTACCTTGTCTATCTTTATCGATTATGTGTTTTTCGTCATAGTCAGCAAGAGAGGAGAGCCTCTCGAGACGTTCCCTCGTGTGAGGGTGTGTCCTTAACAATGACGGATGTGGTTGTTCCCGCCCCGGTATATATACGAAATCCCAGATGCTCCGCTCATACCGGTCCATTTTATGCAAGGCAGCGGCAAGGCCCATGGGGTCACCGGTCAGCCCTGCAGCCCCAAGATCGGCATCAAACTCGCGTGTTCGGGATAGGGCAAGTTGGAGCAGCATGCTCAAGGAAGGGGCAAAAATAAGCAGGAGGATCGGGATAAGCGGGATATCCGTCTTTGCGAACATGGCCAAAGGGAGGTAAATAATGATGAGCAGCTGCCCAAGAAATGAAAATGTGCTCGTAACCCTTGTCATGAGATCAGCCAGGGCATGGAGCCTGAGATCATTATTCTTAATGTGGGTTATCTCATGGGCCAGCACACCTGAAATCTCACGCCGATCTAAGTATCTAAGGATACCGTCTGACACTGCAATGGCAGAACTCTTTGCTGAGCCCACGCTGAATGCGTTCATTATGCGGCTTGGCACATAGTACAAGAGTGGATAAGCCGGAAGGTCAGCCCTGCGGGAGAGATCCGAAACAATCTCAAAAAGTCCGGGTGCTTCATCATATAAAAGTTGCCGTGCCCTGTACATTTTGAGCACCATCCAGGGGGATATCCTGGGCGTTGAAAGGAGGAGTAATAAAACCACCAGAAGTGCCCAAACCAATCCCGTTGTCCCGAAGATCATCCAACCGAGCAGACCGAATAAACCACCCATTCCCGCAAGGATGACTGCTGTCTGGAACAGCAAGTGGTACTTACCCGTGTAATATGCCCTATGGCTTATGTTTCTTGTACCCATGGCGATTTCTTCACCATGTAATAAGGTATACCCAGGCGAAAAACAATGCCGGTGCCTGATATCTTCTCATGGGTTCCATATCTTTACAATTTACCCCGCAGCATGATAGGGGCACACGTGTGGACATGACAATCACGACCAAGCGCGGCACAACGATTGAGATCATCAACTGCGGCAACTTTCTGCTGGATGGCGGCACCATGTTCGGCCGGGTACCCAAGGTCATGTGGGAGCAGTGGTTCCCGCCTGATGATCTGAACCGCATTATCATGGCCACCAATATCCTTAGAATCCACAAGGACGGAAAATTCTTTCTTGTGGATACCGGCCTTGGGTCGCTCTACACGGGGAAAGATTGGGAAATCCTCGGCACCAGCCTCGATCAGGTTCAGCTCATCAAAGAACCGACGGACTGTCTTATCTGCACACATCTCCACTTTGACCACTGTGGCGGTATCCAGGATATGACTGTTCTTTCCGAAGTGATTATCTCTCGCCTGGAATGGGAAGACGCCCACGGCAAGAGCCTCCTGAGCAAGGGGAGCTACCGCAAGGCCGACCTTGATCTTCTCGGCAAGAAGTTGCACCTGGTGGATCCGCCCTGCACCGTAGCCGAGGGCATTCAGGTCCTGGCGACTCCGGGGCACACACGGGGGCACATGAGTGTCCTCATTGACGATGAGGTACTCTATCCGGGAGACCTCATCCCTACCACCGCTCATGTTCACCTGCCCTGCATAATGGCCTACGACCTCTATCCCTTGGAGATATTAGAGACAAAGAAAAAGATCCTCAATGAAGCCTTCCGTAAAGGATGGCAGCTCGTCTATGAACACGACCCCTACCGTCCTATGACCCACATCGATAGGGTCAAAAACAAATTCAAAGCATTATAGTCTTTTTCCACAACGCTTTACCCCTCATAATTTTTTCTTGACAGGTGAGCACATTTATTTTATTGAGTCGCGTAAAATTTGTTTACTACAATAAACTCCTTGACACACTTTAGTAGGCTTGGGAGAGAGACGTGAACATAGGGGAGAAGATCAAGAACCTGAGGCTGGCCCAAGGTCTTACCCAGGAGGAACTTGCCAACAGGGCCGACCTCACGAAAGGGTTCATATCGCTTTTAGAGCGTGACCTCCAGTCTCCTTCTCTGGACACCCTGGAGCTCATCCTGAATGCATTGGATACCGATGCCGGCGAATTCTTCGCAGAGGAGGGCCAGGACGTTGTGGTGTTTAACCGCAAACAGCGGGTCACCATTGAAGATGAAGAAGAGTCGGGCGTCAGGCGTGAAGTGCTTATTGCAGGTGCCCAGGACCGGGAAATGGATATCCTCCTGGTGACACTCTCACCCGGGGCATGCACCTACCAGGAAAGGGCACACTACGGCGACGAATCCGGGTTCGTCCTGATGGGCAAAATCATCATCAGCGTGGGCAAGGATGCCTACAGGGCCTCGGCAGGCGATGCCTTTTATTACACCGCCAACAAGAAGCACTGGATTGAGAACAAGTCGGATAAAACGGCAAAGATCCTATGGATCTCTGCCCCACCGAGCTTCTAAGAAGGGGGGATACATATGATAATCAAGACACCGACTACATACTACATGACCTCAGGGGCTTCGGAAGGCTTCACGGTTTTAAATGCCTTTGACGGTGCTCTCATGGCAGCAGGCATGGCGCGTACTCATGTCATCTCAGGCACCCTGCTCCGCTCGTGGAAGATGGACCCTGTTCAGCAGGGGCCTGATCTGTACGAGTGGTGGGTTGGTCCGACCGTTGTCTACGCGCGCCGGCAGGAGCTGGGTTTTCTGCCTCCGCACAAGGATTCGCTTGGCCGCGAATTCCCGACCGCCTACGGTTGGCCCTACGTGCGCCCAGCATACGTAGAGACGTTGCCGAAGATCCGAACATTCATAAACAACGCGTACCGCGGCGCAATTCTAGGAAGGTAAGGAGGTGAGAGCATGGCTAACGAGGGATTTCTACCACCGGTAGTTGCTGAGCTCCTCCTGAACAACGAGGAGTTCCTCGCCAAGCTGCAGGAGTCGCGCGATGCGATGGCAGCGGCTACGGCTGAGATGGACAAATCCTCTAC
>JBEKLI010000250.1:0-4188 GCA_050010275.1 Desulfomonilia bacterium
TCATTGATTATACTATTTATAAATATTCTATCGAACCCTATTTTTGCCAAAATGGCACATGCACGTCAGTGAAGACACCGGGCATGACCAAATTGGCAAAACCTCTGCGTAACCATGGTTAAAATGTGACAAAATGGCAATGCCGTGGAACAGAAGGGTGAAGGGGCGCAGTTCGCTTATAGTAATTGTTGGACAATCAAAAATCATATACAAAGAAAGCATTAGGCATTGATGAAAAATGGGCATGGTGGAGATAAAGATGATAGGTTGCTGCCATCTGTTCCGGGGAGTGAGAACAATTTGAAGACCACGTTGCTGCCGGAACAGGCCGGCCTCTCCCGGCTGAACCTCTTCTTGGCCCTTTCGAGGACCCCTCACTTATTGCTGGATTTGGCCACCCCGGGTCTGGCCGCACTCCTGTGCCTAGGTACCTTTCCTTCATTCGAGGTGCTGGCCCTTGGCCTTATAACCGCCTTCTCGGGTTACACGGCAGTGTATGCGCTCAATGACCTCATCGATTACCGTGTTGACCAGGAGAATATGCGTTCAAGCACCACAGGCGAATCAAGACCGGACCTGGATAGTGCCTTCGTACGCCATCCCCTGGCTCAGGGGATGCTGAGTTACAAGGAAGCATTGTTCTGGACTTCTGCCTGGGCGGTCCTGGCACTGGTAGGGGCCTTCCTCCTTAACCCTGTTTGCCCTGTCATTTTTGTCTCGGCCGCTTTCCTGGAGGTCATCTACTGCTATCTCCTGAAAATCACGCATATGCGGAGCATCATCAGCGGATTGGTCAAGACATCAGGACCCGTTGCTGCCGTCTTTGCCGTCAATCCTGATCCTTCGCCGCATATTGTGGTTACGATCTTCCTCTGGCTCTTTTTCTGGGAGATCGGGGGTCAGAATGTGCCCAACGATCTGTCCGATCTGGATATTGACAGAAAGATAAATGCCAGGACTATCCCTGTACGCTTCGGTACCCAGCGAGCCACTCACATTATCTTCTTCTCGCTCATAATTACCGCGGCTATGAGTCTGGCCATGTTCTGGGTTTCGCCGAGGCACTTAAATTATCTCTATATTCTGGGTGCTTTGTTTTCGGCTTTTTATTTGCTCCTTCTCCCCGGGTACCGTCTTTATCGGGCCAGGGATTCAGGAGAGGCCATGCACCTTTTCAACCGGGCAAGTTATTATCCTTTGTCCATGCTCCTGGTAACGTTGCTGAGCTGGGTGGTTTTATGAATAACGAAGGGGCACAGTTAGTTGGCTTGGGATTATCCATGCCCCATCATGAAAGGACGACATGAAGGTATTCGACCCGGAATCTCTGTCGGCATTCAACGGTAAAGATGGACAGCCTGTGTACATAGCCCACAAGGGCAGGGTAGTCGACGTCAGTGCGAGCAAACTGTGGAAGGCAGGGCTTCACATGAAACGCCACCATGCCGGCTGCGACCTTACCACAGATATCGAGGCCGCGCCCCATGGCCCGGAGGTCCTGGATAAATTTTACCTCGTTGGGACCTTCAGAAAGAAAGATAAGGCTTTAAGGGCTTTGCCCAATCCATTAGAAATAGTCTTGGAGCGGTTTCCCTTTCTTCGCCGCCACCCGCACCCCATGCTGGTGCACTTCCCGATCGCATTTATGGTCTCACCTGCGCTCTTCGGCCTTCTTTATCTCCTCACCGATGTAAAATCCTTTGAGACAACAGCATTTCACTGCCTGGGGGCCGGCATCCTTTTTTCCGTTCCGGCTATCCTGACCGGTTTTTTCACCTGGTGGCTCAATTATCAGGCAATACCCATGAAGCCGGTCAGGATCAAGATACTCTTTTCCGGCATCCTCATGGCAGTCTCTATTCTGGCCTTTCTCTGGCGGGTCTTGTTCCCCGATGTCTTCACCTCCTTGGCCAAGGAGGGTATTGTCTATTTCCTTTTGATCCTTTCCCTCATCCCCATTGTGGCGGTCATAGGGTGGTATGGGGCAACCTTGACCTTTCCCCTTGAAAAGGAATGAGCTGTTACATAGCACAACGTTTTTACCAAAGGTTTTAGAAAGGATCTGACAGTACAAACTATTCGGCTAGCCATAGCTTTCCCTTTTCCATCGCCAAGGCACATCAATAATTGTTCCGGGTGTTTTAATTTCCATCAGGGCTTCAAATGCCTTACGCATAACGGCATGTTGTTGATCAATGTGATTCGGTTCACCCAGCGGATGCCCGAAGGGCCACTTGAGGAAGATTGTCCTGGGCGGTTTAACCTTCTCAGTATACTGCCTGACAATGGAGATTCCGACGGTGGGTATACCGGCAGCCTCGATACCCCGCTGGATCAGTCCCACGGACTGATTGCAGATAGCTCAACCCGGTGTCAATAATACATAGTCCACTTCCTTCTTCTTCAATCTGGCAGCTACCTCCGGGGCACTCACATTCATGAGCGTGTAGATGTGCGGCCCCAGTATGTGACCCATGAATGTGTAATGCGCATTCGCTACTTTTCCAATAATACCCTCTGAAGCGAATTCCTGCAGACGTTCTATAGGGAAGACGATGTTCAAGTCTTTTTCGGCATCGGTATGGTCATAATAGTCATGGGTGATCATGAGATCTCGCACAAGGGTATTGCCGTCGATCTCCCGAAAAGAAGGGTCACCGTTTTTATCATGCATGTTGAAGGGTTTTTGGTCTTTACGATGCACACCTGCAGTAGTGACGATGGCAACAGTACTCTCTGCCAAAGGCTTTTCCACAGGAGTCCAAGGTATGTCCTGTGATTCCCATGGTTTATATGCTTCGATGAAACCTTTAGACAGAGCCGGGAGACTGGTAATCACCTTCGCAATGACTCTGTTCTTGAGCCTCCTCATGAAGAACATCATACACACATCTTCTCTTGCCTATGTTTATTATATAAACCCCTTTTGGGTATGAGGTTTGCTGACAACCAATCCTTCCTAGAGAGGAAGGGCATGGGTGATGGCTTCACAAGCAACTTTAATTGCCTCCTTAATAAGATTCTGGCATGAGCTCGACGAGCGCATATGAGCTTGGAAATCGTCCCGGCTTGAAAACGTCTTGCCTGTTATATGGGAACATTCCAGCGAGGTCTCCATACCCCGCAACCGGTTCATGATATCCTTGCCGATAGCAAATGTCTCTGGTTTTTCTGAAGTGTGCTTCCTCAGAAGGTTCACATGCCCCCGGACGAATTCCTTGATGGTTGCAGGATAACTCATTGTGCGGATGTCCCATCCAAAAACAAGGTTGGCAGCCATCACGGCCCCTGCCATGGCCCCGCAGAGACCACCGCTCAGGGCAACTCCACCATCCAATACAAAGGCGATCTTCTCCACGATTTCATCGCCAACCCCGCACGATTCACGTACACCCGTTAAGACCTTTGTCGCACAATGGATGGTTTCTGAATTCAAGTTCGTGGTATTTTTGATTGAGACCTTAAGCGGGGACGTGCTCAGCAAATTCAGATAGCTGGCAGCCTTACCTGTGTGCCACAAACATCTTCCTACTGCATTCGGGAGAAGGTAACGGAGCTGGCCAAAAGTCTTATAGAAATCAACACTCGTCCTTTCCCTGCAGAGGGTGGTTTTAAATCCCTTCTGGAACCAGTCGACATACTCCCTGGCCTCTTTCATGACGGCCAGTTGAGCAGCCTCTCCGCCTTTGTCAAGTTCCTCTATTCTCATGAGTGCAATGCCCAGCACTCCACCAGTCACTACCCCACAGGTGGATCCACGAGCGACGAGCCCGCCTTCCAAGCCTGTAGCAGACCTCAATGCCATGTCTTCTTGCTTGCCGGTCATATCCTGGACGACCTCCAGGGTTGCAAGTGCTCAGTTCAGATCCTTTAAAAGATAGTGACTGCCTCGCAGCCCGGCGGAGAACTTATTGTAGGACATGGCACACCCCCTTAATCGTATGAAAACCCAAAGAAATAATAAATGATATTGCTTAGATTTACAAAGGGAAGCATGTAGAGCTTTATTTTATTAAGAATAATAATAATATTAAAATAATAAATGGTTTAACTGCGATATTAAAAGACAATACTTACATAACTACGATGCTACATATATATAAAGCTATTAATATACTATTGATATATGATCATATGATGATAAGATACAATACGTTAACCCACGGCTATTGATAAAGATATCCCCCA
>JBEKLI010000251.1:0-4180 GCA_050010275.1 Desulfomonilia bacterium
GAGGGGTAAGTGTCTCGAGTGCCATCGATTTGAACGCCATAGTGCGAGACTACTTCGACAGCCCGGAACTCTCACGACTCAAGGAATATCATCCCCATATCAATTTTGAGATCAGGCTTGATGATGAGCTCAAGTATATACTCGGCTCCGAGGTGCACCTCGGCAAGACCTTGATGAACCTTGTCTCAAATGCCGCTGAGGCCATGCACATGGGCGGCACCGTAATTGTGTCCACCTACAACAAATATCTTGAAAAACCGCTCAAGGGATATGATACGGTTTCCCGTGGTGAATATGTCGTTCTATCAGTGTCTGACACGGGCGTCGGCATTTCTGAAAATGACATGAGGAGTATCTTTGAGCCGTTTTTCTCAAAGAAGATCATGGGCAGGAGCGGTACGGGTCTCGGTATGACCGTCGTCTGGTCAACGGTTAAGGATCACAACGGCTATATTGATGTCGAAAGCCAAGAAGGCAAAGGCACCAGATTTGATCTCTATTTCCCGATAACCAGGCACATCATCAAAGAAAATATCACCAAGGGATCGATACTGGATTATCCCGGTACAGAGCATATCCTTGTTGTGGATGATGCCGAAGAGCAGCGTGAGATAACAAAGAACCTTTTGAAGAAGCTCGGCTATCAGGTGGATGTAGCAAGGAGTGGTGAGGAAGCCGTTGAACTAGTCAAACAGCATGCAAAGGACCTCGTTATCCTGGATATGATTATGGATCACGGGATAGACGGCCTGGAGACCTATAAAAGGATTCTTGCTGTCAGTGATCGACAGAAGGCCATCATCGTAAGCGGTTTTTCCGAGACTGAAAGGGTCCGAGAAGCCCTTAAGTTAGGTGTCGGCGGATATATCCGTAAGCCGTATGCCTTGGGCGACCTTGCCAGGGCAGTAAGAACCGAGCTCGACAGACGATAGGACATATCACCTCGTTCCTCGACTTAAATGCCTGAGAAAAGCTGACGCCTCCAAGATAAATTCGTTTCCGCTCTTGCAGTCCGACAACAAAGCCGATGTCCGCGGCTTCATGTTAGAAGAGAACTATGTTACAAGGCCATTGGTGTATAAATCTTGAGGTGAGGAGATTGATACGATCCTGCCATGGAAATATCGACAAGATTCGTTCTCTTCCAGGTATTGATCATCCTCCCCTTTGTCTTGGGTATAACGGTAAAGAACTTATGCCGTATACGGAATCCTTTAGCTTTTACCAAGAGGCTTATCAGGATCAACCTGATCATTATCGAGCCTATTATTGCACTGTGGAGCACCTGGGGGCTTATTCTCAGAAAAGATCTCATCATGCTGCCGCTGGCAGGACTCTTCCTGGTATTATCCGGTATGACCTTTGGGAGCCTATTTAAACGTATGCTAAGGCTCACGGGGAAAAAGGCGGCAACCTTTCTCATCAGTTCAACGCTCGCCAACCACGGGTTCACCATGGGGGCCTTTTTGTGTTACCTTATTTTGGGAGAGCAGGGGCTCGGGCTGGCGTTTCTCTTCCTTTCCTACTTCATGCCGTTTGTCTTTCTTGTCATCTTTCCCTATGCGCGCAGGCAATCAACAGGAAGACGATTTGATGTTGCCTTTGCCTGTGACTTCTTCCTGAGCCTCCAGAACATGCCGCTCTTCGCCATTATCCTGTCACTCATTCTTCTGGCGCTCGGGATCAAGAGGCCCCACATCCTTTTCCCGGTTGATGCATTCATCATGATTTCCATGACGCTTTATTATTTTACCCTGGGGCTCAATTTCGAGATGCCTTCCTTCTTCGGCTCGGGAAGAGAGAATGCCGCCCTTGCAATGATAAGATTCCTTCTCGTACCGTTTGTTACGCTCCTTGTCCTGAGGATTGTTCATCTGAGCCCTAAAGTGGAAACCGTTATCTTTGTCCAGTCATTCATGCCTGCTGCAATCTATTCGGTAGTGGCATCGGTCCTGTTCGACCTGGATGCAGGTTTTGCATCAAACCTGTTTGTGTGGAACTCAGGTGTCTTCCTTGCAGGGATACTCCCTGTGCTTTTTATTTTCAGGGACTTTTTGCTTACGATTCTTAAATGACAGGAGGAATCCGAATGTCATCACACACAATCCAAGCTGTGCTTTTCGACTTCGGTGGTGTGCTCGCTGAAGAGGGCTTCAGGAAGGGCCTTTCCTACATTGCCTCCTTGAATGGACTGGACCCGGAGGAATTCTTTAAAACGGCCCAGGCCCTGATCATTTCAAGCGGGTACCTTACTGGGCGCAGCACAGAGGCCGACTACTGGGACCAGCTCAGAACACTCACAGGGATAAGCGGCAACGATTGCGAGCTCAGGCAGATTATCCTGGAGCGCTTCATCCTCCGTGACTGGATGATAGATCTGGTAAAGAGTCTTAAAGTATCGTCTATCCGAGTTGCCATAGTGAGCGACCAGACCAACTGGCTTGATGAACTTGATTCCAGACTGGACTTTTTCACCCTTTTTGATTACGTTTTCAACAGCTTTCACCTGGGCAAGAGCAAGAATGATCCGAGCCTGTTTATGGATGTCCTTAACGTAATGGGGCTGAGCCCGCACGAAACACTCTTCATCGATGATACGATCGGGCATGTACTAAGGGCACGTTCCAATGGCCTTCATGCAATCCACTATAAAGGCAAGGAGCCGTTTCTGATCGAGATGAAAAGGTTTTGTCCCTAGCACCTGACCGAGATATTGATTATTATAATAACAATGAAACCACCGATTAATAATCAAGGTACCCTGGCAGTACTGAAAATAGTCGGGATTTATATTTTTTTCGGGAGTCTCTGGATCTATCTTTCCGATACCATCCTTGGATGGCTTGTACGTGATCCGATTCTTATGACACGTATTGCCCTTTTCAAGGGGATGCTGTTTATCGTGTTTACCGCAACCCTTCTCTTTTTTCTCATTGCCCGATACATACGACAGTCCAGGAAGGCCGAGGGGTTGCTGCGGGAGAGCGAGTCCCGCTACCGGCTGTTGGCCGAGAATGCAAGCGACATCATCTTCAGCATGGATACAAATCTCCGCTTCACTTACATAAGCCCCTCCATAACACGAATCCGAGGCTACACCGTTGAAGAGGCTATGTCTCAGTCCCCCGCCGAGGCCCTGACACCAGCCTCTTTAGGCGTTGCAATGAATGCCTTCCAGGAAGAAATAGAGATCGAAGCAGGAGTACCCAAGGAACTTTGGAGAACTCGTACTATTGAATTGGAAGAGACCTGTAAAGATGGCTCTACCATCTGGACTGAAACCACCTTTTCACCTTTACGCGATGAGAAGAATAAATTTACCGGATTCCAGGGTATTACACGCAACATCACCGAGCGCAAGCAGGCAGAAGAGACAATCAGAAAAAGCGAGGAGCGCTACCGCACCATATTTGAGAACACCGGTAATGCATCGGTACTCCTGGATGAGGACACGACCATCCTGTTGGCGAATTCCAATTATGAGAAACTCTCAGGGTACTCGAGACAGCACCTTGAAGGCAAGATGAGTTGGACCGCATTCGTTGACAAGGAAGATCTGCAAAGGATGAGGCAATACCATGAAATGCGCAGAAAAGAACCGGGTTCTGCCCCCGAGTCTTATGAGTTCCGGTTCATCAATCGACACGGGGAGACGAGAAACATCTTTCTGAACATAGCCATCATCCCCGGAACCAAGGTGAGTGTCGCCTCCCTTATGGATATCACCGAGCGCATGCAGGCGGAAGAAGAGAATAAGAAGCTCGAGATTCAACTTAACCAGGTCCAGAAGATGGAGTCTATAGGGACATTGGCCGGCGGCATTGCTCATGATTTCAACAATCTACTCATGGGTATCCTTGGAAATGTCTCACTTATGCTCATGCACGCCAATAAAACGCATCCGTTTTATGATCGGCTCAAAAATGTTGAGGAATACGTTCAGCGTGGCTCCGATCTCACCAAGCAACTCTTAGGATTCGCACGAGGGGGTAAATACGAGGTCAAGCCCGCGGATCTCGGGGAGTTAGTGAGCAAAAGCTCAGAATTGTTCGGACAGACCAAAAAGGAGATCCGTATACATCGCAAGATTCATGAAGGGCGCTTAACCGTAGAGGTAGACCGGGGACAGATGGAGCAGGTATTACTCAACCTCTATGTGAATGCGTGGCAGGCCATGCCC
>JBEKLI010000252.1:0-4162 GCA_050010275.1 Desulfomonilia bacterium
TATGATCCGGCGTTTTGACCCGTATGCCTTCTTCACCGCCGCATCGAAGACCGCCTGCGAGGCGGCCCAGATATCGGGCCCTACGCCGTCCCCCTCGATGAATGGGATGATGGGGTCATCGGGAACATCCAGCTTGCCGCCTTCAAACGTTATCTTGGTCCCTTCCATTTTCCCTATTCTCCATAGAAACAAATCTCCCCTGTCTCCTTCTTAGAAAGGAGGAAGACTAGCTAACCAAGGCATGGGGCCGATTCACGACCATACAAGTTTCTTCCATAGATAACAGTGCGCATCATCCATGCGAGGTGCTCCTCACCTTAGACCAAATCCCGGTGGAGCTCATCCCAGAGCAGCCGCTGGTAGCGCTGGACATCCTTGGGGCTCATGCTCATGCCCCAGGCCTCGTACATGCTCTGTATAGCCTTGACTACATCCTCGAACCTGATGTCCAGGCCCAGCACGCCCACCATGTCTTCCTTTTCATTCAGGACAGGTGCGGAGACCGTAATGATCAATGCGCCGGTGATGCGGGAGGTTGCAACTCCGCTCACATGGAGCTTGCCGGTCTCCACGGCCTTGATGAACCACTCCCGATCGGAGCAGTCCTCATCTTCTTTCATCTTGTGCATGAACTGTCCACGGTACTCGGGCTGGGTGATGTTCTTGGTGATCTTTATCCCGTCCATGCCCGTGACATAGGCGAACTGGATGAACGGATACTCCTTGATGAACTCGGTGATGACCGGTTCCTGCTTCTTGGGTTTCATGCTCTTCATGTCTTCATTTTCAAGAAGCTTCTCGATGAGCTGGCTTGCATACTCCTGGGCCTCGTACTTGATAAGGTCGAAGCCCGACAGGAAGATGTGGGGAATGAAACGCAAGGTGAGCTTTTCCAGCTCCCCATCCGTCATGGAGGTGTTGCGATCGTCCTCGAACTCCTTGACGATCTGCTGGTACATCCTGGTAATGCCCGGATGGCGCTTGTCGATCTTATTGGAATCCTCGATCTTGAAGTGGGAGTTGACCCAGTGCGCAATGCCGGCCTTGCCGGACTTGTCCGTGATGGCGATCTCGATGGGCCGGTTCAGGAACTTTCCCGTGTTGAAGATATTGTAGATCTCCTCGTTCTTCACCAGGCCGTCTGCGTGGATGCCCGCCCTGGTCACGTTGAAGTTCCTGCCCACAAAAGGGTAATTGCCGGGGATGTGGTAGTTGATCTCCGTGTTCACATATTCGGCCAGTTCGGTGATGGCCTTTGTGTCGATGCTCTCGTCGTGGCCTCTCAGTGACAGATACTCAAAGACCATGGCCTCAATGGGTGTATTGCCGGTGCGCTCGCCGAACCCGAAGATGGCACAGTTGACCGCACTGCACCCGTATAGCCAGGCCGTGGTGGCGTTTACCACCACCTTATGAAAATCATTGTGCCCATGCCATTCCAGCAGGTGCCCGGGGACACCGGCATCGTCGATGAAGGCTCGAACCAGTTTGTCCACAGCCCTGGGCAGCGCAGCCCCGGGGAATGATACGCCGTAGCCCATCGTGTCGCATAGCCTGATCTTCACGTCTACACCCGATTCTTCCCTGAGCTTCATGAGCTCCCGGGCAAAGGGGATGCAGAATCCATAGATGTCGGCTCTGGTTACGTCCTCGAAGTGGCACCTGGGAATGATGCCCCGGCCCAATGCCTCTCTGACGATCCCGAGGTAGTTGTTCAAGGCCTTGCGCCTTGACCATCCGAGCTTGAGATAGATGTGGTAGTCGGACACGGAGGTGAGAATGCCGGTCTCATCGATGCCGAATTCACGGACCAGCTTCAGGTCATCCTTGTGGGCGCGGATCCAGGAGGTCACCTTGGGGAAGTTATATCCCTTGGCTAGGCAGGTCTCCACGGCGGCCTTGTCCTTTTTCGAGTAGAGGAAAAACTCACTCACCCTGATGAGACCCGTGTCTCCGCTGATGCGGTGAAGAAAATCGTAGATGTGTTCTATCTGATCCACAGAGAACGGGGTCATGGATTGTTGCCCGTCCCGGAAGGTCGTGTCGGTGATAAAGATGTCTTCAGGGGGCTGAATGGGGATCATCCGCATATCGAAGTCCACTTTCGGAACCTCGTCATAGTTGAATATGGATCGGTAGTAGTTCCCGCGCTCGATCTCTTGGATACCGGATTCAAAATTCTTGCCTGGCGTATAATAGAACACCTTCTTTTCTGGGTCCCATCTGGCCATATTATTTCTTCTTCCCTTTCGGTATGTATGCGTCCTTGGGTATCTTTTCCGGCTCCGGTGCGCCGGCCTCGCGACGGGCCTCGATGATCTCCTCGGTGGTCATATCCCTGGGGACCTTCAGATCCTGGCCTGCATAGAGTACCTTGGGGTCCTTGATCTGGTCGCGGTTCGCCTTGTAGATGAGCGGCCACATGAAGGAATCGTTGTATATCTCATGGCGTGCGGCAATACTCGGCAGGGTGTCCCCTTTTTTCACTACATAGATGGTCGGGTAGGCTTCAAGAAGCGCCGGTTCCGAACTCTTCTGTATTTCCTCACGCTTCTGGGTTATTTCAGTCCCGAGCTCTTCGAGGTGCTTCTGCTTTTCTTCCGCCGTCTTCTGCTGGACATCCTGATAGGTGGTTTTGAATGTAACGGCCATCGATTGCAGGGCGCGTGCATCATTATCCGTGTATGCCTTGAGCATATCGAGGTAAAGCATGAGCAGTGAGAAGGATTCCTTCTTTGCATATTCAAAGCCCGAGATCTCAACAACCTTCTTGAGCTGGTCCGCGGCGGTGGACATGAGTGCCCTGTCTTCCTCGTCAGCAGTCCTAAGCTGCCTGAACGCCTGGACGAATTCCTCTGCAGCCTTCACATCATCCTTATGGTCAAGGGCATTCATTCCCTGCCTTATGCTCTGAGCAAACACCTTCATGGCCTCTTTCCTGGAGTCCGTCTGGGCGCCTTCCTGCGCAGTCTTTGTCGTTGCGCAACCGCAGAGCAATAGCGCCATGAAAAGGTAGTAAAAAAATCGCCTCATCCCTCTTCCTCTATCATCTTCAGGCCGAGCTCGGCAAGCTGCTTGGGGTCGACATCCGAAGGGGCCTCGGTCATGGTGCAGAACGCCTTCTGGGTCTTGGGGAAGGCAATGACATCGCGGATGCTCGTGGTGCCTGCGAGCAGCATGATGAGCCTGTCGAACCCGAAGGCAATCCCGCCATGCGGCGGTGCCCCATACCTGAGGGCCTCCAGCAGATACCCGAATTTGACCCTGGCCTGCTCTTCGGTCAACCCGATGACCTTGAAGACCTTTTGCTGGATATCTTGCGTGTGGATTCTTATACTGCCTCCGCCCACCTCGCTGCCGTTGATCACCATATCGTAGGCCTGGCTCTTGACCTTGGCAGGATCGGTATCCAGCAGGGCTATGTCTTCCGGGACCGGGGCGGTGAAGGGATGATGGACCGAAACCAGCCTGTCTTGCTCCTGGCTCCATTCGAGCAGTGGGAAGTTCGTGACCCATAGGGCCCCGAAAGAACCTTCCGGTATCAGCTTTAAACGCTCTGCCAGGTGAAGTCTCAGGGCTGAAAGACTTGCATTCACTACACTCTTCTTGTCTGCAATGAACAACGCTACATCTCCCGGCACCATATCAAGCCGCTGGGAAATGCCGGCAAACTGGCTTTCCTTGAAGAATTTTGTAAGCGTAGACTTCCACCCGTCCTCATCGAGGCGAGCCCAGAGCACGCCCTTGGCTCCATAGTCCGCAATGATTGACTGCAAAGAGTCCAGGTCCTTCCTGCTGAGGTTGTGCGGGGCCTTGACGCCAATGGCCTTGACCGCGCCGCCCTCGGAAACCGCAGCGTTAAAAACACGGAAGTCAGATGTGGCGGCGATATCGGATACATCGACAAGCTTCATACCGAAGCGGGTGTCAGGCCTGTCATTGCCATACTCGGACATGGCCTGTTCGTAGTTCATCTTCGGGAAGGGTTGAGGAAGCTCCACACCGATAGTCTCACGGAAGAGATTGGCAATGGTTCTCGTATATGTTGAAGTACTTTTGAAAAAATCCTTGAACATGAATTTCTATGTTATTTCGTTTTCAACCCCCAAACCTCACCGATATCCTTCGCCATCACATCGGCCAATTGCACCCTTAGCGCCTC
>JBEKLI010000253.1:0-4148 GCA_050010275.1 Desulfomonilia bacterium
AGGAAGTCGAGGCCGTTCTCGGACCTGTCGATATCCTCGTGAACAATGCTGCTGTCATGGACAACTTTGCAAAGTTCGATGAGCAGAAACCGGAGTTCTGGCAGCGCGATCTCGATGTCAATCTCACCGGTGCTTATAACTGCATCAAGGCAGTCTGGTCCGGCATGGTGCGTAAAGGATGGGGCCGGATCATCAATATCTCCTCGGTTGCAGCTCTTATGGGGGCTTCGCTGCAGCCGTCCTACGGCGCGACCAAGGCCGGGCTGATCGGGTTGAGTAAATCACTTGCCATAGAGGCTGGAAGGCACGGCATCACGGTCAATGCGGTCTGCCCGGGGTTTATCGCCACTGAAGCCGTACGGCTTTATGATGCACATATGACGGAGCGGATAGAGAAGCGGACCGCACTTAAGCGGATGGGCCGCCCGGAAGAGGTGGCCCAGGTTGTGGCCTTCCTTTCCTCGGATGGTGCTTCGTACATAACAGGCGCTGTAATACCGGTGACCGGTGGGATAGATCTCCTCACCCTTTAGGAACTCCATGCAATGTCAATGACAGGAGAAAACACATAAGAGGTCAACAATGAAGACGCAAGCCATGATCGAAGAACAGGAGTGCATGACCATGAACATTCTTAAAAAGGGCAATGGTGAACTTTTCACCGATCCCGATCCGGACCATGCACGGAGATTTTTCCAGAAAAAGACCAGGAAGATGGTGAACAAGGCCATACCGCTTTCTGAGGCCATCAGGAACTTTGTGCATGACGGAGACTACCTTGCAACGGGCGGGTTCGATGGAAACAGGGCACCCATTGCCGCGTGCCACGAGATACTCAGGCAGGGCAGGAAGCATATGGGTTTCTGCGGACACACCACCACCCATGATTTTGAGATCCTCTGCGCCGGGGAAGCCTTCGAAAGGCTGGATGCGGGTTACATTGTCGGGCTTGAGGCCCGGGGGCTGTCACCCTGCGCGAGGAGATACATGCAGAGCGGCAAGGTCAGGGTGACCGAATGGACCAATTACAGCCTATCGGCAAGGATCAGGGCGGCCGCCATGGGCGTCCCCTTTGTTCCTGCACGTAATCTTCTCGGCACGGACACCTTTGATACCAGTGCCAGCATGATCATCGAGTGCCCGTACACGGGCAAGAAGCTTTCCCTGCACCCAGCACTCTATCCTGATGTGGCCATCATCCACGTCCATGAGTCGGATGTCTACGGGAACTGCCGGATAAGGGGCATTCTCAAGTCGGACAATGACCTAGCCCGGGCCTCCAAACGGGTAATCATCACCTGCGAGCGGCTCATTTCCAATGAAGAGATCCGCAGGGACCCCTCGGAGACGACGATCCCCTACTTCCTGGTGGATGCAGTGTGCGAAGTTCCGTTCGGCAACTATCCGGGCAACATGGTGTACGAGTACTTTTCCGATGAAGAGCATTTGCGGGAATGGATGAAGGTCGAGGAAGACCCTGACCTGTTCAGGGAGTTTCTCAAGAAGAACATCTATGACTGCAAGGATCACCATGAATACATCAACAGGAACGGCGGCATGGAAAAGATGCTCAGGCTCAGGACAATCGAGCATCTGCTGCACAAGGAGGCAAACAAATGACGACCGCGTACAACCCGATGGAACTGATGATCTGTGTTGCAGCGCGGGAGCTCGAGGATGGGGCTACGCTTGCAGTAGGCACCGGAGCGCCTTGTGCGGCTGCCATGCTGGCACAGAAGCTGAACTCGCCGAACCTGTCCATCATGTTCGAGGCAGGCAGTATCAGTCCGCAGCTTCCCGAGATGCCCATATCCGTGGGCGATTCGCGGGCAGGGCACAAGGCAGTCATGGTCTCCACCATGGGGGCTGTAATGGAGACCTGCCAACGCGGCTATGTCGATTACACCTTCCTGGGAGGCGCCCAGATCGACATGTACGGCAACCTGAATTCGACCTATATCGGAGGAACCCACCAGAAGCCCAAGGTCCGTTTTCCCGGCAGCGGAGGAGCCAACGATTTCGGCAGCTTCTGCTGGAAGATGATGGTCCTCACTGTCCAGGACGCACGGCGTTTTGTGGAGAAGTGCGAGTTCATCACAACTCCGGGATGGCTCCAGGGAGGGAACAGCCGCTACGAGGCCGGGCTGCCCGAAGGGACCGGACCTTACAAGGTCTTCACGAACATGGCCATCATGGATTTCGAGCCTGAGAGCAAGCGCATGCGCGTTATTTCCATCAATCCCGGCTATTCCATGAAGGATGTCCAGGACAACTGCGGATTCGAGTTACTCCAGGCGTCGAAGATAACCGAGACCGAGCCGCCCACCGAGGTAGAGCTGAGAATCCTGAGAGATGAAGTGGACCCACATCGGTACGTGATCGGCAGATGAATGTTATGCGGCGAGAAAACCAATTATATCCATACACATGCTCGAAGGGAGAAAGGATGACAGGAGAGTGTATGTGGCTCAGTAGGAGAGAGATACTTGAACAGCTGGTGAGACTAGGCATCAAGGACATGAGATCTCTCAAAAATGCATATAGGAATTTTGAAACCTATTGGAAGGACATTGTTCTTCGTACTAACCTTGCGAATTAGTGAAAACAGCCATCACTTGTATTAAAACTGGACGATACATTTTTATTCTACATCGTCAGAGTAAGAAAGGCTGTTTTAGAAGTGAAGGCAAGATGTTAAAAGGAAAGACCCCTCTAGGTGTCATAAAAATGTATTTTTAATAAAGAATCTCCAGATGCCGGGCAATGTCCATGAACACACGATAGGCCTTCTCCTCTTTGGTATAATCATCAAGGTTGACTCGATGGGCGTGCTGATCAAGATCTTTGAGGAACTTACTTTCCTGGATCTGAGCCAGGGAAGAATCCAGAATACCGAACATTAGTTCGGATTCCAGGTAGGAACTGCGGATAGACAGGTTGAGCGATCCAATCGACAGGAATTTGCCGTCGATGATGAACTGTTTGGCATGGCAATAAGGCCTTAGTTTCTGTCCCGGTGGGCACTGGTATTCGAAGATGCCTACACCGGCATGCAGCAGTTCGCGATAGTAGTTGAGTGATATACTGATATAAGGATTATCCATGCACATGAGTTCATCAAAGTGACCCCAGAAGGACAGTTCGATTTTGAAGAGTCTAAGAAAGTGCTTTTGGAGATCGCTTCAGTCGTGGCCCCTTTGGTGGATTACGAAATAATCCTAGACACTCGAAATGCGCAGACAGTAATGTCTGTAGCCGACGTTTGGAATCTGGCAACTGAACTCACCAACTTTCGTAAGGCCTTTTTTCAAAAAAAGACGGCCGTTCTTTGTCCACTTGAAGAATTTGACAACGCAGGGTTCTTCGCGCTCTGTGCCCAAAACAGAGGCTTCCAAGTCAGGGCGTTCACTTCTTTCGAAGATGCGATCGAATGGCTGATTGCGAATGGGACTGACACCTAGCAAAAGGATGCTATGGAAAACCACCGAATGAATGATTGATGCCTTTATTATTCTCACCATTGTTTTCGTAAGCGGCTTGCTCGGGTTCTGGCAGGAACGAGGTGCTGCAAACGCGCATGGAGCAGCCAGGGCTTCCGCGTGCTGGGCGTAGCGACCAAGACAGTTTAAAGGAACGCTTGACGACGATTCCCCCATCTAAGACGGAAACTGTTTTCTGGCAACAACCCGTTTCGGAGCTCCTCAGTCACTTGAGTGCGACGCCTGATGGCCTGACGAGCACCGAGGCGGCCGACCGGCTGAAGCAAGTCGGCCCAAATGTACTGCGCCCGCCGCGGAAGCGCGTGCTGGCCCTTCAGTTTCTCGCCAAGTTCAAAAACCCCCTCGTCATCCTCCTCTTCGTTGCCAGCGTTATCTCTGCCTTTACCGGCGATGTGACCAGCTTTTTGATCATCAGTGCCATAGTTGTCATGAGCGTGACCCTGGATTTTATCCAGGAGTACCGCGCAGGCAAGGCGGCCGAGGAATTGTGCCAGTCAGTGGCGATCCCCGTCCAGGCGCTGCGCGACGGAAAGAGCATTGAAATCCCCGCCGCAGGTCTAGTGCCGGGGGATGTGATTCTCCTCAGTGGCTATCTCCGCTGTGAGAGTGACTCGATTTCTATTCTTTTATATAAATTCCTTTTATATA
>JBEKLI010000254.1:0-4146 GCA_050010275.1 Desulfomonilia bacterium
CAAGGGCACGGATCAGGAACGAGCAGTGAAGGCATTCGTGGAGAAGACCCTCAAGGAGGACAAGATCACCCGCACATCGGATTCGTATGAAAAGGAAGGTGTGTTTACGGGAAAATACTGCATCAACCCGCTCACCGGCTTCAAGATGCCCATCTATGTGGCAAACTTCGTGCTCTACGACTACGGCACCGGGGCGGTCATGGCGGTTCCCTCCCATGACCAGCGCGACTTTGAGTTTGCCAAGAAATACGGGCTTACCATCATCGTGGTCATCCAGCCCGAAGGCGAGGAACTCAAGGCGGAAACCATGGAGGCGGCCTACGAGGGCGAAGGCGTGTTGGTGAATTCCGGCAGCCACAACGGCATGAAGAACACCGAGGCCATGCCGGCCATAACTGAGCACCTCTTTAAGGTAGGCAGGGGCGAGACCACGGTGAATTTTCGCCTGCGCGACTGGGGCATCTCAAGGCAGCGCTACTGGGGAGCACCCATCCCGGTTGTGCACTGCGAGAAGTGCGGGACGGTCCCGGTCAAGAAAGAGGACCTGCCCATCATTCTGCCGGAAGATGTTAAGCTCACGGGTACGGGCGAATCGCCCATAGCACACGTGGAATCCTTCGTGAATACCACCTGTCCGTGCTGCGGGGGTAAGGCCAAGCGGGAGACCGACACCATGGACACCTTCGTGGAGTCGTCCTGGTACTTCATCCGGTACTGCAGTCCGAATCACAAAGACAAGGCATTCGATGCCGAGGAAGTGGCCTACTGGATGCCGGTTGACCAGTACATCGGAGGCATTGAGCACGCCATCCTGCACCTCATGTACTCGCGGTTTTACACCATGGTGCTCCGCGACCTCGGGTATGTGGATTTCGATGAACCATTTGACCGGCTGCTCACCCAGGGCATGGTCATCAAGGACGGCGCCAAGATGTCAAAGTCCAAGGGCAATGTTGTGGATCCTGAAGACATGATAAGGCGCTACGGTGCTGATGCAACAAGGCTCTTCACCCTCTTTGCCGCCCCCCCGGAAAAGGACATGGACTGGAGCGACCAGGGGATTGAGGGAACTTACCGGTTCTTGACCCGGCTCTGGCGTCTCGCCATGGATATCAAGGACATGCAGGGTTCATCGATGATCAGCCAGATCCCGGCATCCGTTGAGCCAATCATGAGAAAGACCCACCAGACCATCCGCAAGGTCACCGAGGACATAGACAAGCGTTTCCGATTCAATACGGCCATTGCCGCCATGATGGAACTTATCAACGAGCTCTACAAGGCAAAAGAAGTGATAAAGAACAAAGACGAGACAGCAGTGCTGAAGCATTCTCTCGAACAGCTGCTTATCATGCTCTCGCCGTTTGTCCCGCATATAGCCGATGAGCTGTGGGAGGCCCTGGGGTTGACCGGACAGCTCTTCAACCACCCCTGGCCGGAATACAATCCCGTTTGGGCTCAGAGTTCGCAAGTCACCATCGCAGTTCAGGTAAACGGTAAGTTGAGAGCCACCATTGAAGTACCTAAAGATGCAGAGCAGGCCCTTGTGCAAACTACTGCTCTTTCAGACGTAAACGTTAAGCGTTTCATTGAGAGCGCATCCATACGCAAGGTCATCTATGTCCCGAACAAGATCATTAATATTATTGTTGCTGCTCTCTAGCCTGGTCTCCTGCAGATACGGCTTCGTGCTGGAGGGGACTGAAGGCGGCAAGAAGATCGCCCTGGACCCGAGCACGAACAAGACCCACCTGCGGGAGGCGGGCATTGTGCTGGATTCTTTCCTTGAACCTGCATTGGCCTCTATGGGCATGCTCTCACCCAAGGATCCCAAACAGAGACTTGAGTGTTCCATGGTCTCCTCTACCAGTGGGCGTATCACATCGACTTCGCTCAAGTCAGGAGACCGATACCGGCTGACCATCAGCGTGCTCGCAACGCTGCGCGATGCATCGGGCAAGGTCCTCTGGCAAAGCACCTTCTCCGATACCGGGACATTCTCGGAAGGCGGCCAGGACGAAGATGCCCTGGATGAGGCCTGCAGACAAGTCTCTCTTCAGATCGCACGGGCCCTGGCAGCACTGAGGATATGAGCGCACAGAAATCCAAAAAAACATTTCTTAATGCCGTTTTTTTAGGCCAGGAAACATTCCTCATGGAAGAGGAGCTCTCAGTCCTGAAGAATCGGCTCGGCGAGAATGCATCAATGAACTGGGCGGTCTTCAATGCCGAAGAAGGACCGGCTATGGATGAAGTCATAAGCCTGTGCAACACCATGCCCTTCCTCTCTGATAGAAGGGGCATTATAATCAGGAACGGCCACAAGCTCACGGCAAAACAGATGGACCAGGTTATTACATACCTTGATAACCCGTGCGAGACCACCATGCTTATTTTGGTCATGGAGGCGGAAAAAACGGATAAAGATCTCCCAAAGCTCCTCAAAAGGTTCGACGGCATGGCGGAAATCGTCCGGTTCGAGTCCATAAAGAACAGATCCGAACGCATAGCCTGGATCATCGACAGGGCGCTCCTTCATGGAAAGAAGATCGACAAGGATGCCGCTGTGCTGCTTGCCGAAATGGCAGGGAACAGCATGTGGTATCTTGACAGTGAAATTCAAAAGCTCTGCCTGTATGTGGCTGATAATCCATCCATCACCACGAAGGATGTCCATGAAGTCGTCATGCGCGCGCATGAGCCCGCCATATTCGCCTTCCTTGATGCGCTGTTCGACCGGAAAAAAGATACCCTCTCAAGGCTCTATGATCTGGAACTCGCCGGGATCGCCGAGCTTGAGATCATCAGCAGGATAGAAAACCAGATTATCAATCATTACGTCGTACTTTCCGGCAGGGACTGGAAAAAGATGAAGATACATGATTTTATTGCAGACAAGGCCATGAGGCGCAAGTCCCTCTGGAACATGGCGCAACTCTTATCCCTTCTTAAGGATGTCCGTCAGATAGAACAGAGGCTCAAATCGAGCTCAATCGTTCATGTACATGCCGCTCTTACCGAGGTGATCGGGCGGCTTGTGCTGCCCCCCGGGAATGAGGGGAGGATACCTGGCAGGTTTTAAGCTTTAGGAGAGCTGGGCATTCACCATCTTGGTCAGACGGGAGATCTTCCGGGATGCGGTTCTCCTGTGGAGAGCCCCCTTGCTCACGGCGCCGTCCAGGCGGGCGACGGCTTCACGGTACAACTCACGTGCCTTATCTGTTTCTTTCTCGCTCAGAGCGGAGAATATCTTCTTTACTGTGGTATTAATAACGGACTTGTGGCCCCTGTTCCTCAAGCGCCGCTTCTCACTCTGTCGCTGCCTCTTCAGGGCTGAAGCATGGTTAGCCATTAACTTTTTATCCTCCTTTGTATCACAGCTACGAGGTGAATCTTAATATATGGGCTGCACATTTCTGTCAAGGCCTTTATGGCTGGTAGGGAACTGCCGCGACCATTCCTTAATCGGTATTATATACGAAGGCATGCAACAAAGTGCCCGGCTTCGGCCTCCTTCAGCTCCGGCTGTGCATGAGTGCATTCTTCATCTTCTTTTGGACATGTGCCCCTGTATGTGCACCCGCCTTCGAACCGTACGAGGACGAACCCTGCACGCACCTGAGTCGGACTCGATGCATGGTCCTGGAGTTCGGCCCCGGGCACTGCAGCCATCAGGCACTTTGTGTACGGGTGCAGGGGGTTATCAAAAATACTCAGCGCTTTTGCAAGCTCTACAATCCGCCCCTTATACATGACGGCTATGCGATGAGACAAATAGCCCACAATGGCAAGGTCATGGGAGATAAACAAGTACGACAGTTTAAATTGTGCCTGGAGATCCGTCAGGAGGTTAATAACCTGGGCCTGGATTGAAACATCCAGAGCAGAGACCGGCTCGTCGCAGATGATAAGCTTCGGTTTGATGGCCAATGCCCTGGCAATACAGATTCTCTGCCTCTGCCCGCCCGAGAACTCATGAGGATAGCGGCCCAATATATCAGGGCTTAAGCCGACCATCTCAAGCAGTTGTACGGCCCGATCCCTGATCTCGGCCCTCGTCATAGTCTTGTGAACGATCATGGGCTCTTCAATGATGGACCTCACCTTTTTCCTTGGATTCAAAGAGCCGAAGGGGTCCTGGAAGAC
>JBEKLI010000255.1:0-7746 GCA_050010275.1 Desulfomonilia bacterium
CTATGTAGAACCCAGCAGGAGGCCCACGGACGGTCGCTATGGCGAGAACCCCAACAGGCTTCAGCATTATTACCAGTACCAGGTCATCCTGAAGCCTTCGCCGCTCGATGTCCAGGAGATCTACTTGGACAGCCTGCGCCGGCTCGGTATCGATACCCTTGAGCACGACATCCGTTTTGTGGAGGACGACTGGGAATCCCCCACGCTCGGCGCCTGGGGCCTGGGCTGGGAGGTTTGGCTCGACGGAATGGAGATCACCCAGTTCACTTACTTCCAGCAGGTGGGCGGGTTCGACCTTGACCCGGTCTGCACGGAAATAACCTACGGGCTCGAGCGCATAGCCATGTATCTCCAGAATAAAGGCTCGGTCTATGATATAACGTGGAAAGGTAATTGGAACTATGGCTATGTGCACCATGCAGGAGAGGTGCAGTGGTCCAAATATAATTTCGAGCTCGCCGATGTCCGGATGCTCCTAGAGCTCTTCAGGCTTTTCGAGGAGGAAGGCAAAAGGATCGCACAGGAAGGTTTGTGCCTGCCGGTCTATGACATGTGCCTCAAGTGCTCGCATATCTTCAACCTGCTCAATGCCCGGGGCGCCATTAGTACCACTGAACGCCAGTCATACGTGCTGCGGGTCCGCGATCTTGCGCGACTGTCTGCTAAGCTTTATCTGGATGGCATCCAGGTGAAAAATGAGGTGGCGTGATGGCGAGGACACTCCTTTTTGAGATCGGCACCGAAGAGATCCCCTCGGGTTTTATCGTCCCCGCATTGAACTTCATGAAGGCCTCCATTACGGAGAAGTTCTCTGCCCTCAAGCTTGGACATGATACGGTACAGATGTTCTCTACACCCAGGCGGCTGGCCATGAGGATATCGGGTCTGGTTGAGACCCTGCCTGATGCTGTCGAAACCAAGATGGGCCCACCCAAGGGCATTGCATACGACAAGGATGGCAACCCTACCAAGGCAGCCCTCGGATTTGCGCAGACCTGCGGGGTGGGCATCTCCGAGGTCAGCATTGCCAAGACACCCAAGGGGGAGTACCTTTCAGTCACCAAGACCATACCCGGGAAACCCATGATTAAGGTACTGCCGGGGATATTAGAAGAAATGATCGGGAAGATCCCGTTTACCAAAACCATGCGCTGGTCGAATCCGGATGTTAGGTTTGCCCGGCCTGTACACTGGATCCTCTCTCTGTTCGGCCAGGATGTCCTGAGCGTGAAGTTCGGCAACCTAAATGCGGGCAGGTACACCTATGGCAACAGGTTTATGGCCAAAGGACCAATCGAAGTCAAAGATCCTTCTGACTATGAGCAGCTCCTGGAGAAGGCCCATGTCATCCCTGACCTGGAAAAGCGAAAAACAGCCATCTGGAAGGCCGTGGGTGACCAGGCCAAAAAGATCGGCGCCGAGGTCCTGGACAAGGACCTGCTCGATGAGGTGGTGAACCTGCTGGAATATCCCCACCCCATCATCGGCACCTTTGATGAGGCGTTCCTCAACCTTCCCATAGAGGTCCTGGTTACGGTGATGAAGCACCACCAGAGATACTTCCCCATGTATGCGGCCGGCGACGGCTCCAAACTCAAGGCCTCATTCGGCGCCTTCAGCAATATCGTGCCCAAGGACGACTCAGTGGTGAGGACGGGCAATGAGAGGGTCCTCAAGGCACGGCTGGATGATGCGAAGTACTTTTTCGACGAGGACCTCAAAGTGTCCTTGAAGGTCTATGCCGACAGACTCAAGGACGTGATCTTCCATAAAGACCTGGGGACCTCATATGAAAAGGTAGAGCGATTCAGCCAGGTAGCACTTTCCTTGGCTGATAGGCTCGCACCGGACAAGAAGGATAAGGTTAAAGAGGCGGCATATCTTTGCAAGGGGGACCTCAACAGCCTCATGGTGGGCGAGCTGCCCGAGCTCCAGGGGATCATGGGAAGGGAATACGCCCTCCGTCAGGGCATCGATCCGGAGGTTGCCGTTGCCATCCGGGAGCACTATCTGCCCGCATCCGCTGAAGACAAACTGGCTTCGGATGTAGTGGGAGACATAATCGGCATTGCCGACCGGATCGATACCATCTGCGGCTGCTTCGGTATCGGCATGGTCCCTTCCGGCACCTCTGACCCGTACGCTCTGCGCAGGCAGACCATTGCCATTGAAAACATAGTGCTGGGTAAGGGCTACCGCATTTCCATTTCGTGGCTCGTTGAGGAGTCGCTTAAGCAGCTCAATGCCAAACTGAAAAGGCCGGTCCAAGAGGTAAGGAATGATACAACCGCATTTTTTGCAAACCGCTTCGTATCTCTTCTTCAGGGAAAGGGCATCCCCGGTGATGTAATCGAGTCCGTTATCGGGACTTTTGATGACCCGGTGGACACCCTTCAGCGGGCGCAGGCCTTAGCAACCATGCGCAAGGAACCGTGGTTCGAGTCCATCTGCGCGGCAAGCAAGCGGGTGGAGAATATCCTCAAGAAGGCTGCCACACATGCTAAGGTGAACCCTGACCTCTTTGCCCAGGACGAGGAGAAGGCCCTCCATAAGGCCTTTCAGACCATGGAGGGTGCATTTACCGCCCATACGCAGAAGGGCGAGTACACAGATGCCTTGAAGCTGCTTGCAGGCCTTAAAGAGCCCATTGACAGCTTCTTCGATAAGGTGCTCGTCATGAGCGAAGATATGGCGGTCCGAGAGAACCACATTGCATTACTGAAGGGACTTGTCCTGCTGTTCGACAAGGTGGCAAAGTTCTCAAAGATTTCTACGCAGTAGTAATCATGAAAAAGTCCCATCCCGCAGAGGGTATCAGGAGGCGGCCTGAGGCATCGAGCAAGGCCGATATGAGGGATGCCTTCTCCATTGATGTAGATCGCATTCTTCACTCCCAGGCCTATACATCCTACATCGACAAGACTCAAGTATTCTACCTTGTGGGGCATCAGGGCATATCCCACCGGGTGATTCATGTGCAGCTGCTGTCCCGCATCGCCAGGACCATCGGCAGAAAGCTGGGGCTCAATGATGATCTCATCGAGGCAATCGCCATCGGCCATGACATCGGACACCCGCCCTTCGGCCATGACGGCGAGCATTACTTAGACGAACTCTGCATTGATGCCGGCATCGGGCCATTCCGCCACAACATCCAGGCTATCCAAGCCCTTGAGCGCATCGAGAAGGCGGGTTTAGGCCTGAATCTCACATTACAGGTTCTTGATGGTATCCTCTGCCACAACGGCGAGATGACCGAGCAGTCCGTCTCACCCGAGAAAGGTCTGACCTTCGAGGATTTGGACCGGAAGATGAACGCTGCCCTCAAGGGCGAAAGCCCTTTGCCCATGACAATGGAAGGTTGCCTGGTAAGAATGGCCGACACGGTGAGCTACATCGGAAGAGACATCGAAGACGCCATATCACTCGGCATCATCTCAAGAAATGAGCTCCCAAATGCCGTGGTACGCGTGCTAGGCGATACCAATGGCAAGATCGTCTATACCCTGGTGGAAGACCTTGCCCGGTATTCTACAGGAGAGGTTATTGTATATTCCCCACGGATCTTCAAGGCACTTATGGCCTTGAAGGAATTCAACTATGTGAAGATCTACACCAACCCTTTAGTCAAGGTAGAGTCGACTAAGATCAAGGCCATGTATTCGCTTGTATTCTCCCGCCTCGTGGAAGACGTTGCAGAAAAAGATCAATCTTCACCGGTCTCCATAAACTTCCTGAACAGGCTTGGCGAGCGGTACCTCCACACCCATAATCCTTTCGAGATGGTGAGGGATTTCATCGCCGGGTTGACCGATTCCGCTTTCCTACGACTCTTCACAGAGCTGTTTGTACCAAGGGTGTTATAAAAAAGAGTTTAGATATAAAAGGAGACCAAAATTCTTGATGATCCTGAAGAAAATAACTTGCTGTATATTGAATTCAAGTATATGTAGGCATAATATGTGAAAATAAGGATCAGTTATAATAGAAAAACTCTGGAACAAATATGTTTATGTTAATAAATTGATAGAGTTTAGATTATCAAATGATTGAAAATATCCAGGAAGAGACACAATCATAATAGAAATGAATACACAAATTAAACAGTGAGGAAAATATGAGTGTAAGAGGAAGGTACATCGAGGAGCGATACGCAAAGGCCCTTACCGTACTTTCTGCTTTGACGGGAAAAGAGCTGTCACTCCTTGTGAATGAGGCAATCGGCGGTTTAATTAAAAAGTATCAACCCATGACGGATATCGACCTTCTCAAATTGAAAGCGATTAAGAAAGAAGATTAACTTCTATAGTCCAGAAGCAAGCACTGATACAATAAGATAAAAAATACTATTTCTTTATAGAGTGCATACGTGAAGGCATATTCAATTATGAAATGAATGATATAAATAAAACAAATGAGCAACTCGTTGAGGAGTTGAGAAGGGCTCGCAGAATAATCGCTGAATTGGAAAGTTCAAAATCCGAATACAGTCATGCCGAAGATGAGCATAAAAGGAAATCCACGATTGATGACAACCATTCTGAGTCACCTATACGACATCCCCGGATAGACGAATCATTCAAAAGAAGCAATGAGAAATTTGCAAAGGCCTTCTTGCAAAACTCGGTACCTATGGCAATCAGTACCATTAAGGAAGGTCGCTATGTCGATGTAAGCGATGCATTCCTGGAACTCATGGGCCTTTCTCGCGATG
The DNA here is from genome assembly GCA_050010275.1 of Desulfomonilia bacterium. Taxonomy (GTDB): domain Bacteria; phylum Desulfobacterota; class Desulfomonilia; order UBA1062; family UBA1062; genus MWEI01. The sequence goes on from JBEKLI010000255.1 coordinate 4,715, forward strand.
AAGTCATTGGAAATACCTCCATCGGGGTCGGATGTATTACACGAGAACAAAGATCAATTGTATTAAACGAAATCAGCACCAAGGGACGCGTGGAAAACCTTGAGTTGCAGGTGAGAACAAAGGGTGGGGAAATAAGGCACGGGTTATTCAACTCAACAAAGATACAAATCGCAGAAGAAGAATACTTACTCACCGTAGTAACCGATATCACGGAACAAAAACAGGCTGAAAACGCCCTGCGTAAAAGCGAAGACCACTTCAGAAGATTGATGAACAACATCCCTGGAGCTGTCTATCAGTTTTATGCCAGACAGAATGGTGAAATGGGGCTTTATTATGTCAGTGAGCGTGCATTTGAGTTATTGGGTTTGGAAACCGAACCACAGGATTTTTTCCAACGGTTTAGAGAGTGTGTTGCGCAAGAAGACAGGGAAGCATTCCTGGAGTCGATAAATGATGCGATCAGTTCCATCAGCAAATGGGATTATGAAGTTAAGTTCATCAAGCCTACAGGAGAAGAGCTGTATGTAAGGGGTATTTCACAACCCATACAATATGAGAATGAAATTGTTTTTGATGGTGTGCTGCTTGACATCACTGCACGCAGACTGGCAGAGAAGGCACTAAAAGAGAGTGAAGCGCGCTTCAGGGATTTGACTGAGAACACAAGCGATTGGATTTGGGAAACTGATACAGAGATGAGATGTGTCTATGCCAGTCCTAAGGTCAGGGATCTAATCGGCTTCACTTCGGAAGAGGTGCTTGGCAAGACCCCTGCAGACTTCATGCCTTTAAAAGATGCAGCCTGTGCACAACAGGATTTCGCTGACCTCAAACAAAACCCTCGGCCCTTCCGGGCTATTGAAAGAAGGTATCTTCATAAGGATGGTTCGATCCGAATTCCGGAGATAAGCGGCGTGCCGGTTTACAGCAAAGAAGGCCAATTTATTGGATTCCGGGGCATTGCCCGTGATATTACCGAGCGCAAGCGGGCAGAGGAGGCACTGTGTGAGAGCGAGGCAAAATATCGGTTCCTGACAGAAAAAATGAACGATATAATTTGGACAGCTGACCTGGATTTCCATATTACTTACGACAGCCCCTCTGTGGAAAAAGCTTTAGGTTTTACACGAGAAGAACGCATGGGGCAAACAGCCAGCGAAATGTTGACCCCTGAGTCTTATGCTAAAGCACGCTATGTCCTGAGGGCAGAACTGGAGCGTGATCAAGAAGAGGGGATTGATCCGGATCGAACTATCAAGTTGGAGCTGGAATATTATCACAAGAATGGTTCAACCGTGTGGATGGAATGCATTGTGAGTGGTATCCGTAACGATTCGGGCAGTATTATAGGCCTCCATGGGGTGTCACGTAATATCTCTGACCGCAAGAGAGTTGAGTTAGAACTGAAAAAACACCGTGATCAGCTTGAGAATTTGATCGATGAACGCACTTCCGAGCTCACAAAAGCTTATGAGAAGCTGAAACAGGAGAACGAGATAAGGAAAACCGCTGAAGTTGCCTTGAGGTCCCGGGAGATCGAATTGGAAAAAGGGCGGCGGGAGCTCGAAGAGATGAATTCTGCCCTGAAGGTACTCCTCAAGCAGAGAGAAAGTGATAAGGTCAATATGGAAATGAATATTATCTCGAATATAAAGACCTCTGTCTTGCCCTACATCGACAAGCTGGAATCTTCCGGCCTTTCAGAGAGCCAGATGAGAGCGCTTTTACTGATGAAATCCCTTCTTGGGGATATCACTTCACCATTCATTCGAAAAGTCTCATCGGAATACCTTGGGTTTACCCCTCATGAGATCCAGGTTGCATCCCTGATTAAAGAAGGAAAAAGCTCAAAGGAAATTGCAGAACTCTTGAATATATCGCTTAATACCGTCCATACTTACCGGTATAAGATTCGCATAAAAACAGGCTTGAAAAACTATAAGGTAAATCTAAGGTCTTATTTGCAGACTTTGGGGTAGAAGAGGCCTTATCAATATTAGTGATAATCGATCACTAATATATAACCTTTCTTTCATTATCGACAACTGTTTCCTGACATTACATTATTATCTTTAATTACACAGCCAAGGATGCATCATGAAAGAGAAAAAATTCTGGAACAGATTATGTGAATATCAGGAAATAACCATCCTTGAGATGATGGAATTGATTGCTGATTTCCGAGAAGAAGCGAAACAGGCAGGGAAAAAGATGTCTGTGCTGATCATGGATGAGTTATATAATAAATGTAATTTGATCCTCCTGCAAAATAGCGTCCTTCATTACTACTCAATTTCAAAGGATTTTCATCTCACGAGTCCAACAACAATAGAAATGAATGCACACATTAAACAATGATAAGAAAATGAGTACAAGCTGAACAAGATATGAGTATCTCTCGTACAATGGATTAGTTCCACGTCCTCTCATCAATCAAAAGTTTGGCGTCATCTTTAAGGCTTCTTTGTTTAAGAAACTCAACAGCATCGACCTTGACAGTGCAGATTTCCTGAAAGACATTTTCGAACCGTACCTGGAGCGCAGCGCGGTCTATGTCAACACCCCTGGTGTCGAGCCGAGCGGTCAGGATGTCCCGGTGGCCGGAGCGGGTGATGACGAGTTGGACACCAATCCCATCGAAGCCCTCACAGACCCTCTTCACCTGGCTTGGGGCGACGAACATGCCCCGCACCTTAACGGCATCGCCCACCCTTCCTGCAATACCTGCGAGCCGTAATGATGTCCTGCCGCAGGGGCAGGGCTCTTCGACAATGCTTGAGAGGTCGCCGGTGCCGAAGCGCAACAAGAAAAAGATGTGATTCAGACGTGTTACAACCACCTCGCCCAGTTCGCCAGGATTTACATGCATACCCGTTGCAGGGTCCACGATCTCAACGATCACTTCCTCGCACAGGTGCCAGCCCTTTTTCTCAGGGCACTCATACGCCACATCACCCACCTCTGTGGCGCCGTACATCTGGAAGGTGTCGATGCCAAACTCGGTCTCGAACCGCTGCCTTAGGGACGAC
>JBEKLI010000256.1:0-4124 GCA_050010275.1 Desulfomonilia bacterium
AAGCGCATCTCCACGCCTGCCATAGACCTTCTGCTTGCCTATCATTGGCCGGGCAACGTGCGAGAACTTGAGAACAGCCTCGAGAGAGCGGTATTGCTGACCGGCAGCGATACCATCGACAGCGTCTATCTCCCTCCATCACTCCAAATGAAGGTGGCAACCCCTGAGAAGAAACAACACGGCAAGCTTATAAGCCTTGTAAACACCTATGAGCGGTCTTTAATCATCGATGCGATGAAAGATGCCAAGGGCAACCAGAGCCAGGCAGCCAGGCTGCTTGGGACAACCAAGCGGATTATTCAATACAAGGTTGAGAAGTACAACATCGATACAAAAAGGTTTAAAGCGAAAAAATCTTAATACGGCACTATCGATAGTATTTCTATTTCAGGAATTGTATTATAAATCCAGGTTAAATATCGATATTCAAGGGGCTTAATCCGGGATTATTTATAACAATATTGTATAAATTGACCTCTTCTAAACAATAATGATCCATATGAACAGCAATTTATCTCCATATTCAAAAATGCCTCATAGGATCTATCCATAGGCGAACCTTTTAAGTAACAAATAACATTCGATATATTTATATTATATGGGTACCTGAAGTATGAGATTGATTGTTTTGATGAACCTATGGCATGGTTCTGGCACTCTAAAAATAAGAAGTATCGAAATGGGAGGCTCGACGTGTGCCGTTTGTTCGCCATCACCAGTGAGGAACCTCAATCACCGATGACTGCTTTGCAAACATTAAACGTGATGAAAGAAGGTCATGACGGATCCGGAGTAGGAATTTTCATGACGGATCTTGGCGGAGATCTTGAGCAGTTCAAGGGATCACCGATCCTCTCGGGAATCTTCTCCCAGGATGGTATCAGGAAACTCGATCGATATATGATGGAGCTCGGCCTGCTGACCAAGTTCAAGCTTTCCATACGTCCGACAAAAAAACCGCCGGAAGGAACTCCGAAACGTGATGTGTATCTTATCCGCGTCTATGAATACCCGTATGAGTGGGAAGGGATGAGCAGTGCGGAAATTGCAAACCGACTCATGAAAATTCGGGTGGACTTGAGGAATATGGGCGAGGAAGACCAGTCAATGATGGTATTTTCCTTTTGGCCTGACGTGATCATGATCAAGGAAGTAGGTGACCCTTTAGAAGTTGCAGATTACCTCGGGCTTGACCTCAAGGGCTTAAAGGCCAGAATCATCCTTGCCCAGGGCAGGCAGAATACGAATTATGGTATTAACCTTTATGCCTGCCATCCGTTTTTCATCCAAGGTTATGCCACCATGACCAATGGCGAAAACACCGCGTTCATCCCTATCAAAGAATATCTTATTTCCAGGGGTTTCCCTGGTTATATGGGTTACCAATCGGATTCCGAGGTGTTTACGCATATACTTCACTATAGCAAGAACATTCTTGGTCTTGGATTACAAGAATACAAGCACATCATCACACCCTTGAAGGACGAGGAGCTTCTGAGGCACCCCGATGGGCCGTTTTTACGCCATCTTAAGCATTCTTGCAGGTTCCTCACCATTGACGGCCCGAACTGCGTCATCGGGTGTCTTCCCGACAAAACACTCTTTATGGTCCAGGATTCTAAGAAGCTTAGACCGGGTATTGTGGGAGGAAAGCCTGGCGTTTTCGCCTTTTCTTCAGAGATGTGCGGCCTTGAAGAGGCCATCCCCGACCGTGATAAAAGCCAAGAGTTTCAACCCATGAAGTATGACATTGCATATGTTGACTCTACGCGTACAGAGGTAAAGAGATGGAGCCAGTGGGAACCCTGCACCCGTCCGCATTGAGCGTTCGCGATCTGATTTGGCGGATCCTGTGGGACAAAGAAAAATGTACATTGTGCGGTAAATGCACGGCCGTATGTCCGGTGCGGGCCATCGAGATTGGTGTTCATCGCAAGAGGACCGTGGATATTCCCATCGGGCTCCAGACAAAACCGGCCAACGTATATCAGGTATATCACGGAATCGATCAGGTCACTGACTCCGCGCATAACTGCATCGGATGCGGCATGTGCACATATGTCTGCCCCAACAGCGCCATATTTGCCGCACGAAACGACGAGATAGACAAGCTCAGATTCCATCTCAACCAGGGTGGTGAACCGAGGAGAAGAGGGGGCAGAAGAAATGACCCCGGCAGCATCCTCGATCGATTCAAGTTTGTCAGGATATCCATGCTCACCGACCCTGCCCTGGATGCCGGCCGACACGAATTCGAGGTGAGAACACTCCTCGGCAGGATCCTTCCTCCGGAGGAATTAATAAGGGCAACATATGAAAATGAATGGATACCGCCCGTCCGCGAGATCTACCCGCTCATCATTGGAGGAATGTCATTTGGCGCCCTTTCTCCCAATATGTGGGAAGGCCTCCAGATGGGTGTTGCATATTTGAATGAAGAGCTCGGAATGCCGGTGAGGATGTGTACCGGTGAGGGCGGTTGCCCCCCGCGCCTTTTGAGATCGAGGTTTCTCAAGTATGTGATACTCCAGATTGCAAGTGGATACTTTGGTTGGGATGAGATTATTCACGCACTGCCTGAAATGAAGGAAGACCCCTGCGCCATTGAAATCAAGTACGGACAGGGTGCAAAGCCCGGTGACGGCGGGCTCCTCATGTGGTACAAGGTCAACAAGCTTATCGCCGCCATCCGCGGTGTACCGGCGGGTGTAAGCCTTCCGTCTCCTCCCACACACCAAACCAAGTATTCCATCGAGGAGTCGGTGGCAAAGATGATCCAGTCCATGTATATGGTATGGGGATTCAGGGTGCCGGTGTACCCGAAGATATCCGCTACGACCACCTCGCTTGCCGTGCTGAATAATCTGGCCAGGAACCCCTATGCTGCGGCATTGGCCATTGATGGTGAAGACGGCGGAACCGGGGCTGCTTATAATGTCTCCATGAACCATATGGGTCATCCGATAGCAAGCAACATAAGGGATGCCTACTTAACCCTCGTCAAGATCGGCAAACAGAACGAAATCCCACTGTTCGCAGGTGGAGGTATCGGTAAGAACGGCAATCTTGCCGCCAATGCTGCGGCATTGATCATGCTGGGCGCCAGCGGTGTACAGGTGGGCAAATATATCATGCAGGCGGCAGGAGGCTGTGTCGGTTCAGAGAACGACCGCTGCAACATCTGCAACATCGGATTGTGCCCGAAGGGAATTACCTCCCAAGACCCAAGGATCTACAGGAGGTTGGACCCTGAAAATGTTGCCCAGAGAATTGTAGATGTTTTTCTAAGCTTCGATTCAGAACTAAAGAAGATCCTTGCGCCTCTCGGGAGGTCAACATCTCTACCCATCGGTATGTCGGACGCCTTAGGTATTGACGACCGTGATGCAGCAGAGCGCTTAGGCATTCGGCATGTAGTATGAAAAGATAAACACGACGAGCTAACAATAAAGGATATGTAGGAATTCACTCAGGGATAACGTATGATTCAACATGGGAAAATAGTGATTTCCGGCATGGAAGACGGGAAGAGGGTGCAATCCCGTGTTCTTGAGGAACGCATCCAGCAGGCAGTCCAGAGCGGCCGTCTCAATATTGAGGTCAAGGCCTACGGTCAACATGGAATCGGCGGAAGACTCTGGAATACCAATTCCAAGTCGGTAAAAGTGGATATCTACGGATATCCGGGCCAGCGTATCGGGTCCATGGGTTCACCGCATACTACCATAGAGGTGCACGGACCCGGATCCGATGATGTAGGCTGGCTCAATGCAGGCGCTGACATTATCGTCCATGGACACGCCACCAACGGGATTGGCAATGCCATGGCCCAGGGGAAGATATATGTTGCCGGAGACATCGGTGCACGCGGCATGACCATGACCAAACATAATCCCCGTTTTACACCACCTGAGTTATGGGTTCTGGGAAGCGTTGGTGATTCTTTTGCCGAATTTATGGCGGGCGGGATTGCAGTGCTCTGTGGTTATGATACGGTACGTAGTAATGTGCTCGGTTACCGTCCATGCGTGGGGATGGTTGGAGGCAGGATATTCTTCCGGGGCTCTTATGAGAGGTTCAGCGAGAAAGACGCCAGACTGGCCGAAATCAATGATGAAGACTGG
>JBEKLI010000257.1:0-4095 GCA_050010275.1 Desulfomonilia bacterium
CAAAACTGTTATGATAACTGGCGACAACATTCGGACTGCCAAATCCATTGCCGAACAGAGCCAGGTGAAGGTACCGAGCTTCATGGGGTATGTCGTGTATTATTCGCTCCCCATACTCGGACCATTGTTTGCCGGCATCTGGTTCCTTTTTTTCAGATGAATCGACCTTTCATAAAAGAAGATATCATCATCCATTACCGAGACCGGGCCGGATAATATTCTGCACCGGGAATATGGCACGGACTTTGTATATCTATTATAGGCACCAGAGGAGGGGCATGATGAAGGTTACCTCGGGAGATGCACTGGAGCGATTGATCCAGGGGTTTTCTGCAAAATGCACTACAACGGCCCAGGACTCTGAAGCAGCGCCGGGATATTTTTCCCAACTACTGGAATCGGTGGTGCAAAAGGGCTCTGAAGGCTCGGAGACGAAGATTGATAAGGAAAAGCTCGCTGTGATACTGGATCTGATCAAGATCCAGATGAGCCAGGCCGTCATGAGTACTTTAGCAGGTAATGAAGGGGAGGGTCCGACAGCGGGTTTCAACTTCATGCTCAGCATGCCCGATATCCAGGGTGTTAGGCAGCAAGAGTCAAAAGTCCAACAGTCTGAGCCATCTGCCCCTTCAATTCAACCACCTGCGGATTTGAATGATATCATTGACAAGGCATCTTCCACCTATGGCGTCGACAAAGGTCTTATCTCCTCAGTAATCAGGGCGGAGAGCGATTTTGATGCACATTCAACCTCATCCAAAGGCGCCATGGGGCTCATGCAGCTCATGCCGGATACGGCCAAAGGTCTCGGTGTGACCAATGCCTATGACCCTGAGCAGAACGTCATGGCAGGCACACGCTTTCTCAAGAGCCTTCTGGATAGATACAACGGCGATGTGAGGATGGCCCTGGCTGCATACAACTGGGGCATGGGGAACCTGGAGCGGAGTACCACCGGGAAACTGCCTGAAGAGACCCGCAACTATATCGCCAGGATCATGAAAAGCTATGGGAGAGCGGAAGGCTAGGATTCAAGGGAGTTTTAAGTTTAAGGTTTTAAGTTTTAAGAAAGACCCCTCCTTCAGCCTTATCCTTTGTACCTTCACCTTCAAACATAAAACTTTAAACTTAAAACTCTCCTCAAACATCATGAAAAGCTATGGGAATGCGAGTGGGTAAACTTTTAGTGTTTTTGGTTTTAAGTTTTAGGTTTAAAGTTTAAGTAGCAATGTTAGATGGACTGTCTCTTTCTTAAAACTTAAAACTTAAAACTTAAAACCTGAAGATTTCTTTCAAACATTGGCCGGTGCTTATGTATTTAATGCTGGCCCTGCTTGTCATTATGCATTCACTGTGATAAATACGTGTGAACCTTAAAGGAGACGTGTGAAAAAGGGGAGGATGGTGTATGTCCGGTCACAATAAGTGGTCCACAATCAAGCACAAGAAGGGCGCTGCAGATGCCAAGCGGGGCAAGCTCTTCTCCAAGATCATTAAGGAGATTACCGTTGCGGCCCGCATGGGCGGTGGTGACGTCGAGGGCAATGCCCGGCTGAGGGCTGCCGTAAGCTCCGCCAAGGCCTCGAATATGCCCAAAGACAACATCGAGCGTGCCATCAAGAAGGGTACCGGCGGGTTTGAAGGGGCATCCTTTGAGGAGATCACCTACGAAGGCTATGGACCGAGCGGTGTGGCTGTGCTCGTGAAGGTGCTTACAGACAACAAAAACCGGGCAGTGGCGGACATACGGCACCTCTTTGCCAAATACAACGGCAACTTAGGCGAAACAGGCTGCGTGAACTGGATGTTCGACAAGAAGGGATATGCATCCATCGATAAGCAACGTGTTGACGAAGAGACCCTCTATGACATTGCCCTGAGCGCCGGGGCCGATGACATATCGGACACAGGAGAAACCTTTGAGATCCTCACGGCGCCTGAAGACATTGAGGGCTTAAGGTCTGCATTGGAGGCCAAGGGTATAAAGTACAATCAGCTCGAGGTCCAGATGATACCCCAGACCAACGTTACGCTCACCGGCAAGCCGGCCCAGCAAACTTTGAAGCTGCTGGATGCACTGGAAGACCTCGAGGATGTACAGGCGGTTTCCTCGAACTTTGATATCGATGATGAGGAGATGGCCCAACTGCAGGGATAATGATAATCTGCGGAATAGATCCTGGTACCAGGTCCACCGGCTACGGTATTCTTGAAATGCGCTCAAAGCCTACGAGCCTGATCCATGTCGGCCACGGGACCATAAGGCCCCGTTCAGATGACAGTGCAGGGAGGCTTAAAGAGATCTTTGACGGACTGACAGAGGTCTTCCGGCAATACTGCCCTGCAGAGGTTGCAGTAGAAACCTCCTTTCATGCCTTGAACGCCCAGACAGCCCTCAAGCTCGGACAAGCCAGGGGCGTCATCCTGCTGGCCGCCGCCGTGCAGGATATCCCTATATTCGAGTATACCCCCACTGAGGTCAAGAAGGCCACCTGCGGCTACGGTCATGCCGGCAAGGACCAGATCCATGCCATGGTAAGCACTATTCTCCACCTCTCTAAAAGAGCCGTCACCTCTCTCGATGCATCTGACGCACTGGCCGTCGGTGTCTGCCATTCGTCGTCACGCCTGATGAGGAGGCTTGTGAAATGATCAGCATGCTGAAAGGGCGGGTTGCCCAGCAATCAGGAAACCAGGTCGTTCTTATGGTCGGTGGGGTGGGTTACCTCGTGCATGTGCCCGCCGGAACACACTTAACCCCGGCGAATGACGGTGAAGTGATCCTGCATACCATGCTCATCGTCCGCCAGGATTGCATGGACCTCTATGGTTTTGTCGATCAGCGCCAGCGGGAGATCTTTGCACTCCTGCTCGGTGTATCGGGCATCGGCCCCAAGACGGCCATGAACATCATCTCGTCCGTGGAGCCCAACAGGTTTCTCGATGAGGTGGTCGGTGAAAATGTATCCTATCTCATGAGCCTGCCGGGCATCGGCAACAAGAGTGCCCAGCGCATCATCCTGGAGCTCAAGGAACGGATTGCCAGGCATTATAAACCCTCAGTCCGCGGATCTATGAGGGATATGAGGGAAGATGCCGTAGCCGCGCTTGTGACGCTGGGATATTCCGAGAATCAGGCGTACAAGGCGGTATCAAAGGTCAAGGCTGACACGGTGGAAGAACTTGTAAGGAAAGCATTGAAGGAGCTGCTATGAGAGAGGATCTTGCAGGTACTCCCCAGAGCGGGGACGAGTGTGAGGTTGAGGCCAAGATTCGCCCGCAGACCTTTAAGGAGTACGTGGGGCAGAATTCACTCAAGAGTAACCTGGAGGTCTTTATCAAGGCAACCAAGGGCCGTGGCGAAGCCCTAGACCACTGCCTGTTCTACGGCCCTCCCGGCCTCGGCAAGACCACACTCGCCCACATCATCGCCCATGAGCTTCAGGTGGGTTTGCGGGTAACGAGCGGACCGGCCATTGAAAAATCGGGCGACCTGGCTGCGATCCTGACAAACCTCGAGCCCAGGGATGTGCTCTTCATCGATGAGATCCACAGGCTGGGAGCGGCCATCGAAGAGATCCTGTACCCCGCCATGGAGGAGTTCAAGCTCGACATCATTATCGGCCAGGGGCCGTCTGCCCGGTCGATCCGTATCGACCTTAACCCCTTCACCCTGGTAGGTGCCACCACGAGGGCAGGAATGATCACATCGCCGCTGAGAGACCGCTTCGGCATTATCGGCCACCTCGAGTTCTATTCCACAGACGAACTTGCCACGATCATCAGACGCTCAGCCCGTATCCTCGGCATTGGTGCCGATGAGGAAGGTCTTTATGAGATTGCGCGAAGGTCCAGGGGTACTCCAAGGATTGCGAACAGGCTGCTGAGAAGGGTCAGGGACTTTGCCGATGTGTTAGGCGGCGGAAGGATCGAAACCGGAATTGCAGATTCGGCCCTTACCAGGCTCGACATCGACAAGACAGGACTCGACCGGATGGACAGGAAGATTATCGAAACCATGGTAAACTCCTTTTCCGGTGGCCCCGTGGGTATTGAGTCACTGGCTGCATCCATAGGTGAAGACAAGGACACCAT
>JBEKLI010000258.1:0-4083 GCA_050010275.1 Desulfomonilia bacterium
TTATTGTGGATGAATTTTCCATGGTGGACATCTTACTCCTCCACCATCTTCTCGATGCAATTACCCCCGGCACCACCCTTGTATGTGTGGGCGATGTTGATCAGCTCCCATCAGTAGGCCCGGGCAACGGCCTGAAGGACATCATCACATCCGGGATCATCCCTGTGGTGAGGCTTGACACGATCTTCAGGCAGGGTCTAGAGAGCCGGATCATCGTAAACAGCCACCGCATCAATCAGGGCAAGATGCCGGAGGTTACTGAGGACGGCAACGGAGAATATCGCTTCATTTCAGAGGAAGACCCTGAAAAGATCCTCTCTGAGATCATCCGCCAGGTGAGGGTGGAACTGCCTCAAAAATACGGCCTGGATCCCCTGTGGGACGTACAGGTGTTAAGCCCCATGCATAAAGGCATCCTGGGGGTTGAAAACTTAAATAAGCATTTGCAGCAGGCCCTCAATCCGGACGGCAGGCCTTACAGGAGGGGCAATACTGAATTTCGGGTTGGCGACAAGGTTATGCAGACCCGCAATAATTATGAGCTGGAGGTCTTTAACGGCGACATCGGGTATCTGATGGACATCAACGAGAAGGACGGCTCATTCCAGGTCGGGTATGACGATCGTGTCGTTTTATACAGTTCCTCCGAAGCGGATGATCTGGTTATCGCCTATGCAACGACCATCCATAAGGCGCAGGGGTCTGAATATACTTCGGTGATCCTGCCTGTCCACACGCAGCACTATGTCATGCTGGCAAGAAACCTGCTCTATACCGCAGTGACAAGAGGCAAGCGACTGGTTTTGACCATTGGTTCTGCCCGGGCGGTCAAGCTCAGCGTGGAGAACAGCCGGAGCAAAACGCGCTTCACCAGGTTTGCCCAGCGTCTTGTGGAATCAGCCCGCCAAGGTCAGCAGGAAAGCGAACTATTATAACGGTGCTGAATTTTTAAACGTATTGATACGTGAAGTTGGTTTTAATCAAGCACCTTCCGGATGGTTTCAGCCATCACCCTCATTTCCACCGGCTTCAGGATGAACTCTCGAATGCCGATACTCTTTGCCTTCTCCTCAGTGATATCTTTACTATATCCGGTGCACAGGATGATCGGGATATCGCTGCGCAGTCCAAGGATATTTTGAGCCAGACTATCTCCTGTCATGGCCGGCATGGTCATATCGGTAATGATCAGGTCAAATTTGTCAGGGTCTTCTTGAAATAACTCAAGGGCCTCGACGCTGCTTGTTTTGGCAATGACGTCATATCCCAGCTTACTCAGCATCTCTTCTGCCAGATTCACAATAACCTGCTCATCATCTATAAAAAGAATCCGCTCGGTTCCCGTGGGGAGAGCCGTTTCCTCGATGGTTCCGATGGTCTCTTTCCCGGATTCAATCTCAGGGAGATATATGACAAAGGAAGTCCCTTCTCCCGGTGTGCTCATACAGGTGATCGCTCCTCCATGACTTTTCACGATCCCGTGAACGACCGATAAGCCCAGGCCTCTGCCGCGTCCCAATTCTTTTGTGGTGAAATAAGGCTCAAAGATCCGTTTCATGACCTCGGGGGGCATGCCCTGGCCGGTATCACTGATGGTGAGCTTTACATAGGACCCTGCGGGCAGATCCGGATCATGGGCATTCGTACCACCATAAATAATCGATTTCTCCAACCTTACATCCAACTCACCCCCACCCTCGATCATGGCATGGACCGCATTGGAACAGAGGTTCATCATGACCTGGTGAATCTGGGTGGGATCAGCCATGACCATGGCAGGGACCTTAAGATTCTGTCTGATCTTGATGTTCGATGGTATCATTGGACGTAACATCCAGAGTGATTCTATAATGGCAAAGTTAAACTTTATAGGGGTGAACTTCTTATCGGCCTGCCGGCTGAAGGTTATGATCTGGCTCACAAGGTCTCTTGCCCGGGTGCTCGCCATGAGTGCCTTCTTCAGATTTTGCTTTACCTTATCCGGTTCTGAGGCATTATCTATTGCAAGCTCTGTATACCCCATAATGGCTGTGAGAATGTTATTGAAGTCATGTGCAATACCACCGGCGAATGTTTCGATAGACTCAATTTCCCGGGGCTGGATGAATTTATTCTCAAGCACCTCTTTTTGCGCCTCATCGGTATGTTCGTTATCTGTGAAATCGGCGAGGGTGGCATAAATCAGGTTTTCAGCAGGGGTAGCGCACCATTTAATCCATCGACACTTCTTAAGCTTACAGGATATCGGGACTTTATCAAATTTACCGATCGTGTATCTTGCGCCTGCCAACTTTTCTCTCTGCTCATGGAATACTTTTTCATTTTTCATGATGATGTCCCCCTTATCCGATAGGGTTTTCAGCTTGGCCTCATACGATTGTCACCAGTAGTTCAATTGTAGTGATTTGATGGACGCAAAATATGAGCCATTTTTTATCAAGCTATTTTATCAGCAAGTTACAAATCACTCTCAGCGATTCCGCCTACAGATTTGTACATGGGGCATCATTTTTCGTAACCAAATCCGTGGCAGGTTGTGAAAATCCGGACAGAGATGTTCATGGTAATACTTGAGGAGAAGGTACTATTCGAGTGCCTTATACCAATTATCAGCGAACAACATTCAAGAACTTCACAAGCAAGAGAATTGCCAAGAGGATGATGTAAAATTGTAACAAATACAAAGCAACCCTTCTCGCCTTTGTCATCTTCACTCGTGGCATAATGATCTCCCTGGCATTTCCTCAGGCACCAACACCATTCATTATATCATTGTGATATGAGATTATCGATGTCATTGTGATAGAGCACCCCAAGGATACGGTCATTCCTGTCGACAACAGGGATCATGTGGTAATGGTACTTTACGAACATCTCCACCAGATCATCCTGGACATCATCCTCCTCCGCCGCCACGACCGGTGAGGCCATAACCTCACCCATGGTCAGGTGATCAGGGGTAAGAATAAGCTCACGGAGATCCACAACACCCAGCAGGGTCCGGCCGTCGCCATTGACCACATATATATAGGAAATACTCTTGGGCTCCCTGCCGGAACCCCTGATCGTGGTAATGACATCGCCGATCTTATCCGTCCTTTGTGCAACAACGTATTCGGAGGACATGATATTCCTTGCCAGGATTTCACGTTGAGATAAAATGTTGCGGACGCGCTCGGCCTGCTCCTTACTCAGGTAAGCCATGAGCTCGGTTACATCGTCGTGCGGCAGGACCGTGAACAGGCCTGCCAGCTGCGGGGTCGACATCTCGGAAAGGATCTTGCGGGCCTTTTCCTCGCGAAGATTGGCGATGATCTGGCGCTGAGCCCTGGGCTCCGCTTCCATGAGGGTCTCTGCCGCCTTTTCCGTATCAAGGGCCGAGAAAAGAACCTGTTGCTCCTCATTGGGCAGCTCTTCCAGGAAATCGGCCAGGTCTTCACTGGGGAGCTCCAGCATCTGTTTCTTGGTAACGGAGAGGGTCACCTTATCAGTGGAGACCGCATCTTCAACAGACAGCGGCTGGACATATTTCCACGAGATGAGATTGCTGTTGACCAGTTCATATTTTCCCAAACCCCATCTGCGGAAGAAGCCGCCAAATGAGATATCCACATGGACCAGGAGCAAAAGACCCCGTGTCTCGAGGAAGTGGACATCATTGACCACCTCAACCTGCCTGCCGTCTATATCGAGGACCGTCTTACCCATGAGATGCTTGTCCATGAGGATCCAACCCGGCTGATCGACAAAAGGCGGATATACGTCCCCGCTGTCCGGCGGCCTGACAAAGATGGCATCATCTTCAATCTTTATCACCTTTGACCAGGGGATGAACTCGGTGGGTTTTCCCCAGCCGTGCTCTATGTAGATGCCCACCGCTTCGGGATACGGTTCTTTGTGGAGGAAAACAAGATCGCTCAGTTTCCCGATGCGGTTCTTGATCTTTTCCCTGCACACCGGCAGTCCGAGCAACTCTGAGAAGAAGAGAAAACGAAATTGTTCGAATCCGGGGTGCTGATCGGTTGTCTTCATTTTATTGTTTTTATCCGCAATCATGCCGTTACCTCCCTGGTACTCATATGA
>JBEKLI010000259.1:0-4082 GCA_050010275.1 Desulfomonilia bacterium
CGCTCACCGGCTCCATCGGCGTGGTGACCATCAACCTGCCCAGGCTCGGCTACTTGAGCACGAGCGAGACTGAGTTCATGAGCAGGCTTGAGGCGCTCATAGACATTGGCAGTATGAGCCTGGAAATCAAGCGCAAGGTCCTGGAGAGCTTCACGGAGAGCAACCTCTACCCATATACGAAGTATTATTTAATGGGGATGAAAAAGAAGTTCGGTGAGTACTGGAAGAATCATTTTTCCACGATAGGCATTTTGGGTATGAATGAGGCCTGTATAAACCTTTTTGGTAAGGACATCGGCACCGATCAGGGGCGCACCTTTGCGTTGAGGGTTTCGGATTTCATCAGGCACAAACTTCTTCTTCTTCAGGAAAAGACCGGCAATAATTACAATTTCGAGGCCACACCTGCCGAAGGGACGTCATACCGGATGGCGCGTATCGACAAGAAGGCGTACTCTGACATCATCTGTGCAAACGAAGAGGCATACAGGGCAGGTCATGAACCGTACTATACGAACTCTTCCCAGCTCCCGGTGAACTATACGGATGACATATTCGAGGCACTGGATCTCCAGGATGAGATCCAGACCAAGTATACGGGCGGAACCGTCTTGCACCTCTATGCCGGTGAGCGTGTGGATGACCATGAGGTGATCAAGCATCTCGTCAAAAAGATCTGCCTCGGGTACAAAATCCCTTACTTCACATTCAGCCCCACATTCAGTGTATGCCCTGGCCATGGATACCTCACAGGCAACCACCCACAATGTCCTGACTGTGGTGAGACCACAGAGGTTTATTCACGCGTTGTCGGCTACCTGAGACCTGTAGCCCAGTGGAATAACGGCAAGAAAGAGGAGTTCATCCAGAGAAAGTCCTTCCGGATCGAGAAGGCTGTTCACCCCGAAGAGCTCGTTTTGAGCCAGGTTTATAAAGTAGAGGCGGCTCAATCACCGGGCACTGCTGACATTATACCGCCTTCGACAGGAAGCAAAGGGGAGACCTTACGTCAGGTATAAAAGATGGACACTAGGCATTGGGCTTTAGGTACTGGGTTATGGAAGAATTTTCCTTGATTTGGTGCTATAACCCTCAAGTCCAGTGGCTTTTATCGTAACTCTTGCTGTCAGGCTTTCAAGGTGTGTTCGATAACCTCACTGAGCTCTTCCATCTTGAACGGCTTCTTAACAACACCCTTAAAACCGTACTCCGTGCAGTTTGACATAATAGGATCATTGGAGTACCCGCTGGAAACAATCGCCCTTACTGAAGGGTCAAGTTTCAACAGATCCTGAATCACCTCTTTGCCCCCTTGGCTTCCGGGTATGGTGAGATCCATGATTACCGCACCAAAGGGGTCCCCTGACTGCATGGCAGCATGATACTTCAGAAGCGCCTCTTGCCCGTTTTTGGAAATCTCGACCTCATATCCCAGGTATTCAAGCATACTGCTCACGACATCAAGAATAAGTTCCTCATCATCCATGATGAGAATTCGTGCCTTTGCCATGATGAGTCTTATTCCTCATTTCCTTTTTTTATGCCCAGGATAAATAAAAACCCGTGTGTAGATCCCTCATGACAATAGAATCGTCATTTCGTATAGATATCTTGAACATGCAACTCATATTAATATAATATAATTAACCGGATGCATGGATAAATCAAGGAAGATGTTTTTTAAAAGATTATAAGCCGCCCCAAAAGAGGTTCTTGGCCCCAGTCAAATATTATCCGAATAACTTAAGTAACCATTTGACATAAGCACGATCCTGAGGCACCTTTTCATGATGGTGATATATCCATGAAGATCGGTTACGTCCAGAAGACATCGTTTATAGATTATCCAGGGAAGATCAGTGCGGTAGTTTTCATGCAAGGGTGTAATTTCCGATGTCCTTACTGCCACAACCCCGAGCTCGTTGATCCGGATCGATATTGCAATATCATCCTCATGGAAGATGTGTACTCTTACCTGGAAAAGCGAAGAGGAAAGCTCGATGCCGTTGTCATCACAGGCGGTGAGCCGACATTACAATCAGGCCTCATAGGGTTCATGCATAGGGTAAAATCCATGGGATACCTGGTAAAGCTTGACACCAACGGCTCCAGGCCCAAGGTTATTCAGGAGGCACTCAATAATAACCTCCTGGATTATTTAGCAATGGACATCAAGGCGCCTTGGGATAAATATTCTCACATTGCGGGATCGCTTGTAAACATAACGCATATAAAGAAGAGCATAGAAACGATCATAGAATCAGACATTGCCTATGAGTTTCGTACCACCCTGGTAAATTCATTGCTGGAGTCGGGGGATGTTTTAAACATTGCAAAGACGATTAAAGACGCTAAACTGTATGTGCTCCAGAAATTTGTCTCTTCGAAACATCTTGACAGGTCATACGAAAGCAAATCCCCATTTTCAAATGAGGAGATGGCAGCTCTTGCCACCGAAGTCAGTTCATTCGTGGGGAAGTGCATTACGAGATAATACCCTGCCTAATCAGCTTTCGGCTTAGAATATGGGCCAACCGAATAGGTTCGGGGATACGGTACCTTGTTGAACACGCAAGAGTGATATCCGTTGATGTTTTTAAACCTGTCTTGTGGCCGGGTGAAATAAACATTGGCCTTATATCTTCCTTTGTCCGCAGGGCATAACCTGAAATGATCCCATGTATCAGGATTGGGTTTTTACAGCCTTTCTCCACACCGGGCATCTTATATGTACCGGTAAGATAGCTCTTTGCGCAACCGATCGTAGCAATGTCAAGAATCACCCCCATATGTGACGCAATGCCGATACCTCTCGGATGAGCGATACCCTGGCCGTCAAAGAGATAGATGTCGGGTTTGAAACCGAGCTTCATAAAGGCCTTTTCCACCAAAGGACCTTCTCTGAAGGCGAAGAGACCGGGTATGTAGGGGAACGCTACTTCTCCCTCTACATGGGTAAACCCAAGAAGACTAAGCCCGGGGAATGAGAGCACGGCAATAACACAGGAGGCAAGTCTTGAGCCTTTCTCATAGCATATGTCTATCCCTGCCACTGACGCAACGTGATAGTCTTCGTTGCTGATCACGATGTTTTTCTTAAGATCTTCCTGAATCCGGCATGCCTCTTCGATTGAGACATTCCACATGTGTTTGATCATAGGTTGAATAATACAGTATTCAGGAAGCAGAAGCCAGTATGCATGAATAGTTACTTGTCACTAAACCTCATCCCTGAAATACGAACCTGACCTTATCAAGAAGGTCCTGCGGCAGGAACGGTTTCGGGAGAAACACATTCTCTTTAAGATCATCATTATTAATCACATCCCCACCGTACCCGGACATGAACATGACCTTAATGTGAGGCCAGATGGACTTTATTTTTTTGGACAGCATCTTCCCGTCAATCCTGCGCATGACCATGTCGGTAATGAGGAGATCGATATGGCCTTCGAACTGCCTAGCAAGCTGGAGCGCGTCACCCCCGTTGCGGGCGGTCAAGATTACGTGGCCTTGCTGCTTCAGCACTTCACTCACCAGATCCCGTACCGTGTCATCATCTTCAACAATAAGGATGGTCTTGGACGTCGGAGGAAGCACAACAGGCGCAGCTTGTCTTGTTTGAACCTGCTCGGGTTTTGTTTCCGGAGAAGAGAAGGGGAGCAATATCGAGAATGTTGTTCCCAATCCAGGCTCGGAGTCTACAAAGATAAATCCCCGAGCTGCATTTACGATGTTCTCAACTGTCCACAAACCAATGCCTTTACCGCCTTTGCGGGTAGAGAAGAAGGAATCGAAGATTTGCCGCCTGACCTCTTGAGTTATGCCTTCTCCCGTGTCTTTGACAGTGAAGAGAAGGTAATCCCCATGGGGCACCTGGAGGTACATTTCTTCATTCGCAGCATTTACATTTAATTTATCGGTTCCAATAGTTATTTCTCCACCTCTGGGCATTGCCTCCTTGGCATTTACCGTGAGGTTGATCAGCAGAGTAGCAAATTGGGAAGGCTCAATGGTAACTGGTTCGAGTCCTGGCGTCTTTGCGAAAATCAGGCTGACCTCTTCACCGATGACATGTTTCA
>JBEKLI010000260.1:0-4080 GCA_050010275.1 Desulfomonilia bacterium
AGAAGATTCAGGGCGGCACTGGCGATGTTGCCGTTGGTGATGAATTTCTTCTCGCCGTTGATGATCCAATGGCTGCCGTCCGGCACGGCACTCGTCTTCATACCCGCCGGGTCGCTCCCGGCGTTGGCCTCGGTGAGCCCGTAACACCCGTGTGCGGCCCCTGAGGCGACAGGGGTGTTGAACTTCTTGCGCTGCTCCTCGGTACCGAAGGTGTAAACCGGAAAGCCGTAGAGGGAATTATTCACCGACATGATCACGCCGGTGCTGGCACATCCCCTGGATATCTCGGTGAGGATAAGGGAATAGGCCACATAATCCATCCCCGCTCCGCCGTATTCACTCGGAATGGCCACGCCCATGAAACCGTTCTCCGCCATCTTCTTAAGCACCGCATCATTGTGTTTGTGGGTCTGGTCGATCTGGGCTGCTATGGGCTTCAGCTCCTGATCGGAGAATCTCCTTGCCATGTCCTGTACCATCTTGTGTTCTTCACTCAGTGAAAATTCCATATGGCTCCTCCTCATGTGTGTATCTCGCTTTCAAGGCTTCCTTCCATTCTCGTCAGTGCTCGTGACGGCAGTTATCTTCAAGATGAATGGGCATTCATTTATATACCTTGGTTCAGATTGGCTGTCAATGAGCGCCCATGGGGAATCCTTCTTAATTTGTATATGGTTCATGGTTATCCTCTCTCAAGTTTTCTCTTATATCTATTATCTATACGGACGGCCAAGTTATGAAAAAATCGGCACAGGGCCGAATGTCATGTGCGCAAAAGGCTCTAAATGATGTAGCTAAAACGCCTAAAGGGCCTCCTCATCATAGAACAAATGCCTTTACGAAGAGTGCCACTCGCTGGTATATAGAATGTTCTATAATCATGGTAAGGAGGATTTTCCGGTATGAGGAATGTATTCATATTCAACCCAGGGCCTTCGGTTCTGCCAGAACCCGTACTCGAAAGCACGAGCAAGGCGGTCTTGAATTTTGCCGGAACAGGCATGTCCATTATGGAAGTATCTCACCGATCGAAACAGTTCGATGCACTGCTCATCGAGACGGTGGATCTTCTCAAGAAGGCCATGCAGATCCCGGACAACTACAAGATACTCTTCCTGCAAGGCGGAGCGAGCCTGCAGTTTGCCATGATCCCCATCAACCTGCTTTCTGCCGGCAAGGTTGCCGATTACATAGACACGGGTTATTTCGCCACCCGGGCAATCAAGGAGGCCAAGCTTCTCGGCAAGGTGAACATCGCCGCATCCACAAAGGACATAAGCTACACAAGGCTGCCCAACCCAGACGAGATCAAGCTCACCAAGGATGCGGCCTACTGCCACATCACCTCCAACAATACCATCTACGGCACCCAGTGGCAGACATTCCCCAAGACGGGTGATGTACCGCTCGTGGCCGATATGTCTTCTGACATCCTCTCCAGGAAGGTCGATGTGTCGAAGTTCGGGCTCATCTATGCAGGCGCTCAGAAGAATATGGGCCCTGCGGGCGTCACTTGCGTCATCATCCGGGAAGACCTTGTCGGCAAGGCGCCCGAGAACACGCCTTCCATGCTGAACTACAAGCCGCATGTGGAGAACAACTCCTGCTACAACACCTGCCCCGTCACCGCCATCTTCGTGGTGCATGAAGTCTTGAAGTGGCTTGAGGGCATGGGCGGAGTAACGGAGATCGAAAAGATCAATGACAAAAAGGCTGCGCTGATCTACGACATCATCGACAAGGGCACCTTCTACAAAGGCAATGTGGAGAAGGGGTCGCGTTCCAAGATGAATATCCCGTTCAGGCTTCCCAACGAGGAGCTTGAGACCGAGTTCCTTGCGCAGGCTTCGAAGAAGGGGTTCATCGGCCTGAAGGGCCACAGGGCCGTAGGCGGGATCAGGGTATCCATGTACAATGCCCTGCCCCTTGAAGGTGCACAGAAACTCGCGGACTTCATGAAGGAGTTTGAGAAGAGCAAGGCTTAAAAGAACTCTTATTGGTGCAGGCCCTCCTAAGGCCTGCACCTTGTTTCATTTGATACTCATTCAATGGGCATAACATGCTCGATGCTTAAACATATGAATGTTTGTTTCCTGACGGGAGGGTTCATGGCTTCAAGGATAATGCCCGGATCAAGAATGGTAGTTTTCCTTGCACTGTTTCTTACCGGCTGCAGCCTAAAGGTCTTAACGGTAAGATCCATGGATCCCATCATGGACGATATGAGGACCGCGGTAAACCGGAATACGGATGTGGACTTGTTGCGGGATGCTATGCCCGCAAGCATCATCCAGCTGGACGGTTTCATTGTGGCAGCCCCGGATGATAAGCTTATCTTAAGGGGGGCTGAGGCCTATTTCGGATATGCAAATGCCTTTGTGTAGGACACCGACAAGAAGCGGGCCGGCCTCCTCTACCTGAAGGCAAGGGATTATGGCCTTCGGGTACTGAAAGGATATTCTCAATTCTCAAAGACCCTCGATGGGCCTGAGCCTGCCTTCAAGGAGATGCTCTACGGTTTTGGTGCAGGCGAAGTGCCTGCCCTTTTCTGGACGGCCAACAGCTGGCTTGCCTGGATCGGGCTTAATCCCGATGATCCGCAGGCTCTGATGGATCTGCCCAAGGTTATAGACATGCTGGAGCGGGTAGTCGAGATCGACGAGACATTCTACTACGGGAGCACCCATGCCGCGCTCGGGACATACTATGCCTCCCTGCCGAAGATGCTTGGTGACAACACGTTAAAGGCCAAGCAACACTTCGATAAGGCATTTGAAATCTCGCAGGGGAAGATGCTGCTCATGTATTACTTGTATGCAAAGTTTTATGCCTATCAGGTCCAGGACCGCGACCTGTTCGTCAAGACCCTTGAGAAGATCATTCAGACGCCGAGTGATAAATATCCGGACATGGCCTTTGCCAACGAACTTGCCAAGAGGAAGGCAAAGGTCCTCCTGGATAATGTTGATATGTACTTCTAGCAATAAGTAGGGGCAAAAGGGGGCATTAAAGATGAAACAGTTTGGAGTAGCTCTTGCCTGTGTCATGGTCTTCTTGATATCGACGGCAGGCTGTCTCACTGCAGCCGATGAACCCAAGGTCGTCATCAAGATAGCGTCGATTGCGCCCAAAGGCAGTAATATTGCCAATGTCTTTGATGAGATCGGAAAACAGATCAAGGAAAAGACTAATAATGAAGTGGCCTTCAAGACATATTGGGGTGGTGTTCAGGGGGATGAAAAAGACATGCTCAGGAAGATCAGGCTCGGACAGCTCCATGGCGGTGGGTTCATGGGGCCCGGTCTGGGGCTTATCGTACCTGAGGTGAGGATTACGGAAGTCCCCTATATCTTCAAGAATTATGAAGAAATCGGGTATGTCAGGGTAAAGCTGCAGCCCTACATGGAGAAGCTTTTTGAAGAGAAGGGTTTTAAGGTGCTGGGATGGATGGACCTGGGGTTTTACTACACCTTCTCGAAAGAGCCGATCCTCTCACTGGCCATTGCACGCAAGCAGAAGTGGTGGACCATGGAGGGAGAACCCATCGGACAGGCCATGTTTGCTGCGCTGGGCATATCGCCCGTGTCCCTCTCCATTGCGGATGTTGCGACATCTCTGTCTACAAACATGATCGACTGCGCGACCTCGACCCCCTATGGTGCCGTGGCCTTCCAGTGGTATTCGCGGTTCAAGTACATGTCGGGTTACCCTACGGGCAACCTTCTGGGTGCTACGATCATCAGCAAAAGTGTGTGGGACAAGATATCGCCTGCAAGCCAGAAGATCATGCTGGATATTGCCAAGAAGGAACACGACAAGCTCATAAGGGTCACAAGGGAAGAAGATGCCAAATGCTTAGAGCTCCTGAAGAAGTCAGGGATCATCATTGTTCCCAATGATCCCAAGAACAAAGATATGCAGTTTGTCTTCGATATCTCAAGAAAGGTACGGGAAGGACTTGTAGGCAAGCTCTATTCCAAGGAATTGTTGGACCGGACCATGGGGCTTGTGGCTGAGTACCGCCGCACCCACCCAAATGACACCGTGGTCATGCAGGTCGAGTAAGAGGCACCATGCGCT
>JBEKLI010000261.1:0-4052 GCA_050010275.1 Desulfomonilia bacterium
TTTTCAAGGCATGCGTTGATCCTGTCCGTACTGCCCCTGCGGAAAAGGTCATTCTCGAGGACGATCAAGGTATCGGCCTCGCCGTTCTCAATGGCGGTGAGGGCTTCTTCTATCCCCTGTGTACTCATGAGGCCGATACCGAGGCTGTTGCATTCCGGGACGACAAAGGAAATCCCCGGGTCACTCCCGGTCTTGCAGAGCGCCCAAGCCACATTGGCCCCTGCCTCTATGACCCGTTCATTACCACAGCTTGTGCCGGTGAGTATGAGCGGGTGTTTAGCCTTTTTTAAGGCCTCTGCAATGGTGACGGCCTGAGCCGCCGCCTCTTTCTCAAGGCCCGGCACATCAGGCGCCCTTGAATCGATGTGGTGAGCAACGGCAAAGCCCAGGCGCGCCACATCAGCAGGGGCGGCCAGGTAAACGCCTGAAGCCTCAGGGTCGAGCCAGGTATCCAGGGAAGCTGCTATGAAAAGTGGGCCCTTCTCGTGCTGGACGGCTTCCCGCACGGCCCTGTCGTCCCAGGGCGGTATGCCGAGCTTTTCCGCAATGGCCATGGGTCTGTTCCGCTGGGCACTAAGTGCGGCAAGGGCCAGCAGGGGGGCGGTGTTCACCACATCTTCCCCCAGGATGAACACGGCATCGCATGAATGTGCTTCTGCAAGCGGGACGGTCTTTACCGGCCCCTTTTTCATTATATCAAGCACTTTTGAAACCAGGGTGCATTCCTTTCGGGTCATGCCTGCATAAAACCGCTTTGGCCCGACGAGGGTGCGCAGTGCATAGTTTGCCTCCAATGATGCCCGGCCAGAGCCTATGCCTATGATGCCCCTACTGTTCGACAAGGCTTCATGGAGATATGCGAGGGCCTGTTCCCTGCTTTCCGGTGTGTGGCTGTTTTCTAGAGTGTCCTTGATGAGCGGCTGCCTCACCCTTTGGGGGGAGTTCACGAATCCATAGCCGTAACGGCCGCGGTCGCAGAGGAAGTATCCGTTCACCTCTCTGTTGAAACGGTTACGTATGCGCCTGAGCTCGCCATAACGCTCACCAGGTATCGTGTTGCAGCCGAGCGAGCAGTGGACGCATATGGACGGCGCGGTCTGTAGATCCCACTTCCGGGTAAAGCGCCGCTTCTCGGTCTTGTCCGTAAAGACGCCTGTCGGGCATATCTCCACGAGGTTGCCGCTGAATACATTTTCCAGGGTGCCGCTCTCATGGCGGCCGAAATAGACCGAGTCGTGGGAGGCGAATGCGTCGAAATCCCTGCCATGGGCATAGTCACGATAGAACCTTACACAGCGGTAGCAGTGGATGCAGCGGTTCATTTCGTGGTTGATGAAAGGCCCTAAGTCCTGATTCCGGTAGGTACGTTTTGCAAAACGGGTCCTCCTGTATGTATGGCCGGTCATGACCGTCATATCCTGGAGGTGGCATTCCCCCCCTTCATCGCAGACCGGGCAATCATGAGGGTGGTTGAGCATGAGCCATTCGATGTTCCTGGCCCGGAACTCTTTTGCTTCGGGGTCGTCCGGAGAGACCCTCATACCCTCGATCACCGGTGTCATGCACGACATGACGATCTTCCCTTTTGTATCCTTTTCATCCCTGAAAACCTTTACCGCACACTGCCGGCAGGCACCGACGGATTCCAGGGCAGGGTGCCAGCAGAAATAGGGCACATTGAACCCCAGGGAGAGACAGGCCCTGAGCAGGCTCTGGTCCGCTCTCACTTCACAGGGGCTGCCATCGATGAATATTGTCACCTTCTTCATGTGTACGGACAACGCCCCTCCTCGATATGCCGCTCAAAGTCCTCCTTGAAATAGTTGAGCGCGCTCCGCAGAGGTTCCATGGCACCGGGTGCATGGGCGCAAAACGTGTTTCCCGATGTGAGCAGTCTGGTCTGCTCATGAAGTATGGCGATATCCTCGTGCCGACCCTGTCCCCTTTCAATGGCGCTCAGCATCTCCACGACCCAGGGCAGGCCTTCCCTGCACGGGGTGCACCAGCCGCAGGATTCCCGGGAGAAAAACCGCTCCAGGTTGAGGACCATGCCTACCGGACAGGTCTTGTCATCTAGGACGACCATGGTACCCGTTCCGAGGCGGCTTCCGACCTTCTGCAATGATTCGAAATCCATCTTCGTGTCGAGGTGTTCCTCAAGGAGAGATTCGGTGGACCCGCCGCCCGGGATTACAGCCCGGAAGGAATATCCATCCTGCATGCCCCCCGCATGTTCCATGAGCAGCTCCCGGACGGTAATGCCCATGGGAAGCTCCCATGCACCGGGGTTCTTTACGTGGCCGCTCACGCCGAAGATCTTCGTGCCTCCGTCCGCACACCTGCTCAGGTTCCTGTACCACTGCGCCCCGTTCTTGATGATGTGGGGGATATTCGCCAAGGTTTCCGAATTGTTTACGATTGCAGGCTTTCCCCACAGGCCGCACACCTGGGGGAAAGGGGGCTTTGCCCTCGGTATCGCCCGCTTGCCCTCGATGGCGTTCAACAGCGCTGTCTCCTCGCCGCAGATATACCTCCCGGCGCCGACATGGAGAATCATTTTCAGGGAATACCCGGATTCCAGTATGTTTTTCCCCAGATACCCCCGCCCGTATGCCTCTGCAATGGCCCTATTTAGCCTCTTCGCCGGCTCTCCGTATTGCGACCTGAGAAATACGTATGCGCACTCGGACCCAGTCGCATATGCGCCTATGATCATGCCTTCGATAAGCTGGTGCGGGTTACCCGACATGAGGAGCCTGTCTTTGAACGAGCCCGGCTCCATCTCGTCGGAATTGGATATGAAATAACGGGGACGGGCCTGTCCGTCTTCCCTGGGTACGAAGCTCCATTTCTGCCCTGTCGGAAAGCCTGCCCCTCCTCTGCCTCTGAGGTTCGAGGCCTTTACCTCGTCGAGGGCCGCCTCCGGCGTCATACTCGTCAATGCCTTCTTCAGTGCGAGGTATCCGCCGCAGTGCTCATACTCCTCTATGCTCAAGGGCTGCCCGTCGGGTTTGATGTCTTTGGTAAGAGGCCTCTCCATACTTACTTTACCTTCCTATGTATAGCTTGCCAGGATCTCGTCGATTTTCCGGATATCCAGGTCTCCGTAGAGCCTGCCATCCACCATGAGTGCAGGCGCATGGTGGCACGACCCAATACAGCTCACCGGCAGCAGGGTGAACCTGCCGTCGCCGGTGGTCTCTCCGAAGCCGATGCCCAGGCGTTCCTTCAGGTGCGCCAGGATCTCTTCATACCCCATGACCCAGCAGGAGACGCTGTCGCAGACAAGGATCATATGCCTGCCTACGGGTTTGCGGAATATGAAGGAATAGAACGTGGCTATCCCGTCCAGTTCGTCCATTGTCATGCCCAGGAGCGGTGCAATATCCCGCAAGGCCTCATCGGAGACAAAACCACGGTGGCGCTGAACGATCTTCAAGGCCTCGACGCATGCGCCACGTTGGTCTTCAAAACGTTCGATCTCGGCCGCTATCTCTTTTCGTTCGTCGTCACCGAGCACTGCTTAAACCTCCCAGGTTCACCGGTCCACGTCGGCCAGCACATAATCGATACTCCCCAGGATGGCGACAAGGTCGGCGATCATCAGCCCCCGTGCAAGCATGGGCACTGTCTGGAGATGGGCAAAGGACGGCGTCCGTATCCGTGTCCGGTAGGACATGGTGCTGCCATCGCTTATCAGGTAATAGGTGTTGTTGCCCTTTGTCGCCTCTATGCCGCATGCAGCCTCGCCCGGCGGGATCACCGGTCCCCAGCTCACACCCAGGAAATGGTTGATGAGCGTCTCGATATCGTGCATGGTCTTATCCTTGAGGGGCGGCGTGGTAAGCGGGTGATCCGATTTGTAGGGGCCCATGGGCATATTGTTCACGCACTGCTCGATGATCTTCAGGCTCTGGCGCATCTCTTCGACACGTATCAAAGCCCTGCTGTAACAGTCGCCACCCATTGCCGTCGGTATATCGAATGCAAATTGGTCATACCCTGAGTAAGGGCGCTTCTTCCTGAAATCCCATTCGAGCCCGCAGGCCCTC
>JBEKLI010000262.1:0-4049 GCA_050010275.1 Desulfomonilia bacterium
CAAAGAGCTTGCCGGGCCTTGCTTCATCGGGTTCGCCATCGGCGAGTCTCTGGGTGCGAGCGCACTGAGGATCTGCGGCGGTATCTTCACCAAGATCGCCGACATCGGGTCCGACCTCATGAAGATCGTGTTTCACCTCCCTGAGGATGACCCCAAAAACCCCGGTGTTATCGCCGACTGTACGGGTGATAATGCCGGCGACAGTGTCGGCCCCACGGCCGATGGCTTTGAAACCTACGGTGTGACCGGTGTTGCCCTCATCTCCTTCCTGGCCCTGGCACTGTTCGGCAATCAGGAAATGGGCGGCAAACTGATCGTCTGGATATTCGCAATGCGTATCCTTATGATCCTGACCTCACTCGTCTCCTACTTCTTCAATACAGCCTTGAGCACTTCGCTCTTCAAAGGCAAGGTCGAATTCGACTTCGAACATCCTTTAACGAACCTCGTTTGGATAACCTCAGCTATTTCCATCTTCGTAACCTTTTGTGCAAGCTATGTCCTGCTTGGCGACCTTGACCCCGTGAAATACGGTGACCTGTGGTGGGCCCTTTCCGTGATCATCAGCTGCGGCACCATCGCCGGCGCCCTGATCCCGGAATTCACCAAGGTGTTCACCAGCACTAAGTCCCGCCATTGTGAAGAGGTCATGAATGCATCCCGCCAGGGCGGCGCTTCCCTGAACATCCTCTCAGGTCTTGTTGCAGGCAATTTCTCCGCATTCTGGGAGGGGTTGATCATCCTGATGCTGATGCTGATCGCATACCTGGTTTCAAAGAACGCTTCGATCATGGCACTCATGCCTGCAGAGTTCGTCTTCGCAGCCCCAGTGTTTGCCTTCGGTCTGGTGGCCTTCGGTTTCCTCGGCATGGGGCCGGTGACGATCGCAGTCGACAGCTTCGGCCCGGTATCCGACAACGCCCAGTCCATCTACGAGCTCTCCATGATTGAGTCAGTGCCGAACGTTAAGGAAGAGATAAAGAAAGACTTCGGCTTCACACCGGACTTCGAGCATGCCAAGCACTATCTCGAGTCCTGCGACGGTGCGGGCAACACCTTTAAGGCAACGGCAAAACCGGTTCTCATCGGAACGGCAGTCGTAGGAGCCACAACCATGGTGTTCGGCATCATCATCCTGCTCGAGCGTATCTTTGGCAACGTTGCTGCCAAATTAAGTCTTATCCAGCCCGAAATCATTATCGGCCTTTTGATGGGCGGCTGCGTGATCTACTGGTTTACCGGCGCCTCCATCCAGGCCGTTGTAACCGGATCTTACCGCGCCGTCGTGTACATCAAGGAAAAGATTGATCTCAGCAAGACGGCCTCCATAGAAGACAGCAAGGAAGTCGTGAAGATCTGCACGATCTACGCCCAGAAGGGTATGATCAACATCTTTGTGGTCATCTTCTTCATGGCACTGAGTCTGTCCTTCTTCAACCCCTACTTCTTCGTGGGCTACCTCATCGCCATCGCCTTCTTCGGGCTCTTCCAGGCAATATTCATGGCAAATGCCGGCGGATGCTGGGATAATGCCAAGAAGATCGTCGAGGTGGACCTGAAAGAGAAGAACACCCCGCTGCATGAGGCAACGGTTGTGGGAGACACGGTAGGCGATCCGTTCAAAGATACCTCTTCGGTATCCCTGAACCCGGTCATCAAGTTCACGACACTGTTCGGTCTTCTCGCTACGGAAATCGCCGTAACCATGACGAATACCGGCCTCAGGACCGGCCTTGCAGTTGTGTTCTTCGTTATCGCCCTTATTTTCGTATACCGTTCGTTCTACGGTATGCGGATTACCGGCGTTTCGATCAAGAAGTAAATCTTACAAAACTCAGTCACCAGGACCCGCCGCCTCATCCTTGAAAAAGAGGCGGCGGCTTTTTTAATATTCAACTCATTTCACCCTTTTCAAAACATGCTGATGCCATTATAGGTGAATTGGGTAACATATCATGACAAGAGGAATTCATACAATGCAGTGGCACAAGAAAGTCATAACCCCGGCGGAAGTCATGGAAAAGATCGAACCCGGCATGAAAATATTCCTGGGTACCGGAGTCGCCGAACCCAGGACACTCGTTAAGTGTCTCATGAGATCTGATCTGCCGGCTCTGCAGGATCTTGAGCTTATTCAGCTCGTGAGCCTGGGTGACCTCATCACCATGAAGGATCTGCAGAATCAAAAGTTCAGGCTGAAAACCTTTTTTTCAGGATGGGTTGCCGGAGATGCTATCACCGGGGGTCTTGTAGACCTCATACCAAGCAGGTTTTCACGGATACCCGCCCTCATCGAGTCAGGCCAGCTCCCCATCGATGCTGCATTCATCCAGGTCACACCACCGAATGAGGCTGGGTTTGTGAGCCTCGGCGTATCTGTGGATGTCGCCCGGCAGGCCATAGAGCAAGCAAAGCTCGTAGTGGGCGAGATCAATGATAAGGTTCCCTATACCTATGGAGACACATTCATTCACATAGACGAGTTCGACCATCTCGTTAAATCCGAGGATAGCCCGCTCTATCTCGCACGTTGGCCGGTAGACGATGTCTTCGATCAGGTGGCTGCCAATATAGCTTCAGTCATCGAAGACGGGAGTTGCATATCCTTTTCTCTCGGTCCTATTTATGAAGCCTTGGGCAGACACCTTACAGCAAAACGTAATCTTGGCGTCCACAGCCCGTTCTTCACCGATGCTCTCATGGATCTCATCAAGAGTGGTGCCGTGACCAACCGCAACAAGGGCATCTATCGCGGCAAATCGCTGGCATCATATGCCTTTGGCACAAAAGAGCTTATGCGCTGGCTCGACAAAAATCCGCACGTGGAATTTCAGGGTATCGACCTCGTGTTCAACCCGGTCCAGATCGGGCGTAACCCGAGGTTCATGGCCATCATTCCGGCCCGCAAGGTGGACATCTCGGGGCGTATTGCCATGCAGATAGGAAAGGGTGCAGTAGCATCTACACCCGGAGAGGCTATGGACTTCATCAACGGGGCCGAACTCTCAAAGGGAGGCTGCACCATTTTCGGCCTGCCCAGCAGAAATCGCAAGGGAGAGCACAATATTCTGCTGTCGGTCGAAGAATTTCCCAACCTGCTGAGCTTAAGAGAGTCCGTAGATATGGTGGTTACCGAATACGGAGTAGCCAATCTCCGGGGGAGAACCGTCAGGGAGCGGGCTCAGGCGCTTATCGAAATAGCTCACCCCGAGGATAGAGAACGGCTTGTGGAAGAGGCCAAAAAGAACAACATCCTCTACGCCGATCAGATATTCCTGCCGCAATGTGCATCTTTATATCCTGCAGATATCTCTGCGCGGCAAACCTTCAAGGACGGCATCGAAGTGAGGTTCCGGCACATTAAACCTTCTGATGAGGAGGAGATGCGCCGCCTTTTTTACCGTTTCTCCGATCAGACCGTTTATTACCGTTACTTCAGCCCAATCAAGACCATGCCCCATGCGAAGATGCAGCAGTATGTAAATGTGGATTGCAACCGTATCTTGTCAATCGTGGCTTTAGTAGGTCCCCTGGACCAGGAGCACATTATTGCAGAAGCGCGTTTTGTCAAGGACAGGAACCGTCCCTATGGAGATGTGGCCTTTGTCGTTGATGAAGAATACCAAGGTATA
Organism: Desulfomonilia bacterium; assembly: GCA_050010275.1. GTDB lineage: Bacteria > Desulfobacterota > Desulfomonilia > UBA1062 > UBA1062 > MWEI01. Next base: position 3,633 of record JBEKLI010000262.1, read on the forward strand.
GGGATTGCATCATACCTCTTGGAAATGCTCATACGAGTGGCCAAGGAACGTGGTCTTCAGGGATTTACTGCAGACGTGCTTGCATCGAACAAGTCCATGTTGAAGGTATTCGAGAAATCGGGCCTTCCCGTGAAATCCAGCCTCTCAAGCGGGGCATATGAGATTACGATGCCGTTTTATGAAAAGTGACCGGTGAACGGTGAAAAAGTGTTCACTGATCACTCACCTGAGCAAGTCTCTCTTCAAATTCCGCCTGATGCTTCTCAAATGCCGCATGCATTTTCTCAAGCTCAGCAAAGCCGGCTTCGATAGCCTGCTGAACTTTGCTGCGCGTTGCGTTTTCTATGTGATGTGTGAGATAGACATCAATGCGTTTGCGGTGTTCACCGGCGGGAACGCGGTGATGTTGAGCCGCGA
>JBEKLI010000263.1:0-3966 GCA_050010275.1 Desulfomonilia bacterium
GTCAACATAATGATCGAGATGACAAGATTTAAGCGATATGGAACGAAATGTTGAGTTGTAAAAACTGACGTCACCATCACCAAATTCAGTTCTTTCAAAACTAATGTCGGTATCACCCATCTCCATATATAAGGTCCCGATGCCGAAGTTGGCCCGGACGCTTTCAGGGTCAATCTTCAGGGCATTCGTGTACTCAAACTCGGCAGAGTAGTGCTCTCCGCGCGCCCTTTGCTTTTCGGCAATGGCTATATGCTTGTCCCGTTCCGCCTCATCCTTGGTCTTTACCCGGTAGTTGGGGTCAAGGGTATATCGTTTCAGGAACTCATCGTAGGCGATCTCGATGACAATGCCGGTAGGTTTTCCCTCATTTCCCAGGAAGGTAAGCTTAACCTTCTCTTCATCGATCTGATCTGCCTGGCAGTAGTTCTTCACCTTTTGTGTCTTCTGCGTGTTGCCGGTTCCCAAGGTGATGGTGGATTCTTCGAAGAAAACACCTTGAATTTTTCTGAGGTATTTTGAGCGGTCCATATAGTAAAAAGTATCGGATATTTTTAAGGAGAAGTTTACATATTTTCTTGGGCAGATCCAAATGTTGACGTAAGCATGTATACTATGGCAATCCTATGATGCATCAAGTGCATGGTAAGGGGGGTGTGATGAAACCACTCGGCTTCATTGGTGCAGGCAATATGGCGGAGGCGATCATTTCCGGCCTGATCAGGAAAGCATTGATAGCACCCCATGATATCAGCGTGTTCGATATCAAACCGGACCGCATGGACTATCTGAGGTCGTCCTTCGGAGTCGATGGAGCCTCTTCGGCTCAGGATGTGGCTCGTTCACGGGATGTCGTCATCCTTGCAGTCAAACCCGATCAGATCCTGCCGCTGATGAAAGAAATCAAGGGTGTTCTTGCCAAGAAGTTCGTCATCAGCATTGCCGCGGGTATAACCCTGAACAGCATGCTCGATGTGCTTGGAGAAAAGGCCAGGATCGTGAGGGTCATGCCCAACACTCCTTCTCTCGTGCTGGAAGGTGCCTCGGTCTTTGCACCATCTCCATCGTGCACGGAACATGACGAACAGACTGCGCATGCCATATTCTCCGCAGTGGGCATGTGCGTTCACATGGAAGAAAAATTTATCAATGCCGTCACTGCCCTTTCAGGGTCAGGCCCAGCATTCTGTTTTCTGTTCATGGAGGCACTATCCGACGGGGCCGTGAAGGCCGGGCTGCCGAGGGATGTATCCTTGCGGCTTGCAGCTGCTACCATGCGGGGTGCGGCATCCATGGTCCTGGAACTTGGAAGACATCCAGGTCAGCTCAAGGATATGGTGACCTCTCCCTCCGGAACGACCATTGAGGGTATTGCAGTCCTGGAGTCCAAGGGGTTCCGCTCGGCTGTTATCGATGCGGTTACTGCAGCTTATAAAAGGGCGGAGGCTATGTCCGGGAAAAACTGAGCCCAATGGACCCAAAAAATCATTACCAAGAATTCCTCACAATACTTAAGTTCATTGAGTTACAAGCATTAATACACTTTAGAATTCTTGATGATCTCCACAGCGTCGTTCGGGGAGTCCACCACGGTGAAGATGGATCTGTCCTCGGTCAGGATCATGCCCTCTTTGAGCATAGTTTTGTTGATCCATTCGAGAAGGCCGGCCCAGTATTCGGAACCGATCATGATCACCGGGAAGGGCTTGAGCTTGTCGGTCTGAATAAGGGTGAGGGCCTCAAAGAGCTCGTCCATGGTCCCGAAACCGCCTGGGAAGATGACATAGCTCATAGCGTACTTCACGAACATGACCTTGCGCACGAAAAAATATCTGAAGTTGATGTGAATGGTGGTGTAGGGGTTGAGCTTCTGTTCGAAGGGCAGCACGATATTGAGGCCCACTGACTGGCCTCCGGCTTCAAAGGCACCCTTATTTGCCGCCTCCATAATGCCGGGTCCTCCTCCGGTGATTACCGAGAACCCTTCATTGGCCAGCATCCGGCCCAGTTCTTCGGCCATAGTATAGTACTTGTCACCGGGCTTTGACCGTGCTGAGCCGAATATGGTAACGGCAGGTTCCAGGGGGGACAGCTGCTCGATGCCGTCCACGAACTCTGCCATGACACGGAAGACCCTCCAGGATTCCTGGGGTTTGATCTGATCAATGAGGTATCTGTCGCTTTTCATCCTGCGCTCCTTGACGGCACAGCCATCAATTGCCTTATCGGCATCCACAGTGGTAGGATTTACCTACCGTGTATGACCTTCATATCCATACATCACATTCTTCAGACGGGCAATATACACCCAAGGAAATCCTGCATATGGCTCAGGAGCATGCCCTGCAAGGCCTTGCCTTCACGGATCATATGGACATCTCTGCCGCGGCCGAAGGTATGCGCCTGGCCGCTTCATACCGTTTGTGCTTTTTCACGGGCGTAGAAATTTCAACCGTATTTTCTCGCCGGGAGTATCATCTCCTGATCTATGGGTTTCATACCGATGATGAACCGTTGAAGAATTTCCTTGATCATCACTCTCGGACCATCTGGGATAAGGCCCATGAGGTCCTCGATATCTTCTCAAAGATGGGTTTTGATATAAAGAAGGAGGATATCCGGAGTTGGGGACACTCTGTACCGACCGGTGTAACTTTTCTCAATGCATTGATCAGGAGGAATCGCGGAGACAAGAGGCTTCAGAAGTACCTCTCAGGACCCAAGGCCTCATCTCCGTACCTGAACTTTTATCAGGATTATGCGTTAGGCGATATCGGAACCATTGTTCGCTCAGCCCTGCCCGATCTCATCGATACGATGAGGCTGCTGAAGGGATCAGGGGTGCTTATCCTTGCCCACCCCGGGGATGCGGGAACGGATTTCCTGAAGGAACTGAAGAACGAAGGTCTCACCGGAATCGAGGCCTACAGCACACATCATACTGCCATGATGACAGATCGCCTTGTCGGGGAGGCAAGGTCCCTCAATCTGTTGTTAAGTGCGGGATCGGACTTTCATGGAGAGCGCATAAAGCCGCTTATTCATCTCGGGGATATGTCAGGACAGCCCGATGAAAAGCTCATCTCCATGCTTAAAGGCATGACCGATCGATAAGATGCGCACACCATATGCCATCTTGTACAGACCAAGGATGTTTCCGATTGTTTTATACCCGCCGTTCATTACTGGGCCAGGATTGTAGGCTCCAGGAGAATAACCAATTCGACGGTCTCAACCGTCTTTGTCTGCTGGCTGAAGAGGTATCCGATGATGGGGATATCGCCTAGGATGGGTATGCTCATGTTCTGCTGCGTGAGGTTCTTGCTGATGAGTCCGCCCAGGGCGATGATGTTGCCGCTTTTTACCCGGATCTGGGTGGATGCCTCTTCAAGCCCCACCGTCGGCAGTGTATACGTGTTTCCGCTTATGGAGCGTTCATCGAGCTTCTCTATACGGCTCTTGATGGGGGTGATGCTCAGGTTTACCGAGCCGGTATCAAGGTCGATATTCGGCACGACACCCATCATGATCCCGTCGAAGATAGACCCGAGGGTCACGTTAGGCTGGGTGATCGTTGTCCCCCCTTGGGTGCTGGTGGTGGTGAGCTCTATCTGCTGGATGTATGAAGTGTTTGTTCCAACACTGATCATAGCCGGCTGGCCGTTGGTCACCCTCACCTGCGGGTTCGAGAGGACCTTGATGTTTCCGAATTGCTCCAGTGCATTCAAGGTGGCATCAAAGCCATGCACATCCGAGTGTGCTTGTACTTCAAATGCCGGTGTAAGATTATCCGTAGAGAGCGCAAGTGTCTGCTGAATGGGGTTGAAGGCAAAGCCACTGGCGCTGAGGTGTGTGCTTGTCCAGTCAATTCCGTATTGGCTGGTATCATTAAGGGATACCTCTATGATCTTGGCAGTGATCAGGACCTGTGAATTGTAATATGTCTTGATGGTCTTTATGTAAGCATCG
>JBEKLI010000264.1:0-5386 GCA_050010275.1 Desulfomonilia bacterium
CCTACAAAGATTACGAAGTGGAAGACGAGAAACTTAAGAAGGTGTTGGATGCCGCCAGGCTTGCACCATCTGCAAGCAATCGCCAGGAATGGAAGTTTATCGTTGTAAGAGACAAGGAAACAAGGAAGAAGCTGACAAAGGCGGCTTTAGGGCAGTCTTTTGTGGCCAAGGCACCGGTGGTGATCGTTGCCTGCGCGACGGAGACAGAGCGTGTCATGACCTGCGGGCAAAGCACATACACCGTGGATGTGTCGATTGCCTGCACCCATATGATCCTGCAGGCTTTCGAACTGGGATTAGGCACGTGCTGGCTCGGGGCTTTCCATGAAGGTGAGGTAAAGGATATTCTCAAGATACCCGAACACATTCGTGTTGTTACCATGATACCCCTTGGTTATCCGGATCAGCCGCCTCTGATAAAATCAAGGAAGAGCCTGGATGAAATCGTGTGTTATGAAAAGTATGAATAGGTAGGAGGAGCTATGAAATCAAAGGTATACCAGATTACAGCCCGATCGAATTCTTTTGCCTACGAGTCGGGACTCATGGGTAAATTTGAAAAATTTCTCGAGAAGTTCGATCTGAAAAGGGTTATCCCTGAAAATGAACTTATCCCTTTGAAGATGCACCTCGGCAATAATGGGGCATTCAAAACCATACGCCCTCAGTTTGTCAAAAAGGTGGTCGACGCGGTAAAAAGGGTCCCTGCAAAGCCCTTTGTCACCGATTCGGTGCGGGTGCCCGGCTATGAATACCTGGAGATAGCCAAAGACGCGGGATACACCCATCTGACACTCGATGCCCCGGTGATCATGGCGGATGGGATCTTCGGCAACGATTCCATAAAGGTTTATGCCGGTGAGACCTTAGGTGAGATGGCTGTGGCCTCGGCGATTCATGATGCAAAATCAATGGTCGTATTGACCCATGTAAAAGGGCATATACAGGCGGTTCTCGGCGGGGCCATCAAGAACATCTCCATGGGAGGGATATCCTCTGCACCGAGAGGGGGCGACTGGCACCAGGGAAGGGGAAAGATGCACTTCCTCATGGGTGAAACCATGCAGTGGGATGAGTCGAAATGCACCTTATGTCTCGATTGCATGAATGTATGCCCGGTCGGGTCCATCACCTTCCCGGATGATGTCTATACCGTTGATAAAAATAAATGCTGGCGGTGCGGAAGATGTGCACGGGTCTGCCCGGTGGAGGCAATCGAGGTCCCTGTATCGCATGAGCTCTTCATGAAGGCCGTTGCAGAAGGGGCCAGTGCGATCTTAAAGACATTCGAACCGAACAGGATCGTGTACATAAATTTTCTCCTGGAGATGCAACCCGAGTGTGACTGCATGCCCCTTGCCGATCCTCCCATCGCACAGGATCAGGGTATCCTTATTTCCGATGACCCTGTAGCCATCGATACTGCGACACTCGACATCTTGAGCAAGGTGATCCCTCTGCCCGATTCCAGGGCTACGGGCCTGAGTCTCAAAGAAGGGTGGGATATCGCAATTCCGAATACGAGCTGGAGGTTGTGGGTTAACGATAGAAGAGCCCTGTGATAGGAAGAGAAAGGGGCAGACAATATAACTAGACTGCTTTTACAGTTGCCCCATGATCCTGGCACTGAGAATACCAAGGACCTCGTGAACAACAAGCTCGGCATTATGGATACTCTCTGAACTCGGGAAGAACCAGACAGGGGAAAGATAGTTACCCTCTTTTGTGAGAAACCCTGCCGGAGCCGGTTTTGGTCGCATGCCCTGTGCCATGAAGAGTACCATGGAGCGCGGCATGTGATAAGCTGATGTCACCAGGATAAACTGCTTTTCACCGAGCATCGATTTAATGATCTTTGCCTCATCCCTGGTATCCCTCGATATGTTTTCCTGAACGATGTCGGCAGGGTTTACACCGAGTTCTACAGCCATCCTGGCCATTTCTTCCGAAGCAGGTGCAGGGGCTGCGGGGTATACCTTTCCACCTGAAACAAGGAGTCTTGCCCCGCGAAGGCTCCTATAGATGCGTATTCCTTCTGCAAGACGTACCACCGTCTCTTGCTCATCACCGGCAAGCACAACAACCCAGTTGATATTGTTCAATCGGGTCATCTTCACATCAAGGGGCGGGTAAAGGCTTTCCAGCTTCTCAAGGGGCCAATAGGACAAGAAGCCATAGCTCAGGAACACAAGCAGGAGGCAGGAGACAGTGAGGAATATCTTTGCCGCACGCTGCCTCTTCGTTGACCAGAGCGTAATAATACCGAAGAAGAAGAGAACAAGGAGAATAGACATCGGCATGAGCGCATAGCCGATTATTTTTTTAAGCAAGAACATACGTTAACCCACCTTTTCTCGTGCTCGCATATTTTTCTATTATGTTACGTTCTTCAAATTAAGCCATGTCTTTTCATATGTTGTTTTTTGTTTTGGTCCAGTAATCGTCTGCTTCTCGGTATAACTCATAGAGCCTTTCCTGAATGGATAGGCGGAGCCTTTCAAATTCATCGCTGTCAATATCAGAGGGTATATAGGTCTCCTTATCAAACATGATAATTACCCGTGAAAACGGTTTCGGCACCATAAATTTATCCCAACTGTTAAACACCCATCTCTTCTCGGATGAAACAATAGCGGGAAGAATCGGCATTCCTGAATGCTGCGCGATAACCAGAAGACCGGGTTTTACCACACCGAACGGCCCTTTGGGTCCATCGATGATATGCCCGATGGTACACCCCTCCTGCGCACGTCTTTTGAGCTCATCAAGGGCTTCTTTTCCCCCCTTTGTTGATGATCCCCTCACCGGAGTCCACCCCAGGATATGAACGATTTTTGAAATATAGTCTCCGTCTTTACTTTTGCTTATCATGATGGAGATGTGGTGCCTTTGGGCAAAGAAGGTGATCCCGGGGAAAAATCGCTGATGCCATGATATGTAGACAGGCACCTCTCCCCTGGCAAAGATCGATTTTTCAATCTCGGGATTAATGACAATAATTCGGTAGGTCATAGAGATAAGCCTGATAATAATCAGACCTATGGAGGGGATAATATAATTGTACAAGAATGTCTTCATGATCAGATCCATGCCAAAATCGAGATAAACACAAAATGTATCTTTGCAAGCCTTTTAACCTTTAAATAAACCGAAAGGTTCGGGTCTTCAAGCAAGAACCGCAGAGAGGGTACGGGGATATTCGGATACATATGATCGGAAACCCCGGCTGTTGTGAATTCGGGAATCCATCTGGCACGCTTCGATTATGTGGGATATAAGGCTTTAGAATGATTGATACAGAGGATGGATAGATGAAGGGAGTCTTTGCATTGATGCTGCACAGCCATATTCCCTATTGCCGCAAATCAGGGGTATGGCCTGCGGGTGAGGAGTGGCTCTTTGAGGCCATGAACGAGACATATATCCCGCTTCTGAGGACCATGCGCGCACTCCATTTCGACGGGATTCATCCAAGGATGATGATCGGGCTCGTCCCGATACTTATGGAACAGCTCGCCGACGAGTACATGAAAGACCGTTTCTGTGCCTATATGGAAGACAAGATACACCGTGCCCGCAATGACATACGTCGCTTTCAGGCAGACCCGGCCTTGTGCTCAATCGCCCGGTATTGGTTGGAGTTTTTTGAGAGTAATTACAAGGCCTACACCTCTGCCTTTTATCGCGATATCCTGGGCACCTTGAAATGGCTCCAGGACGAAGGGGTAATTGAGGTTCTGACCTCGGCAGCCACACATGGATTCCTGCCACTTATGGAATGCGACAGCATGGTCTTTGCCCAGGTGCGCATAGGTGTTGAGACCTACAAGCGCTATTTCGGCCGCTTACCACGCGGGTTCTGGCTGCCCGAATGCGCTTACAGGCCGGCGGAGTGGTCGGTCAGAGAGCAGTGCATGAGAAAGGGCATCGATGAGTGGCTTGCCGGAGAGGGGATCGAGTACTTCTTTGCGGAGAATGTCGGCATCACACGCGCATCTTTCATAGAAAACCGCCATCAGGAAGCCGCTCCCACCACTTTTCGCGGTTATAAGCTGGCATCGGGTGTCTCGGTGTTCGGGCGCAATGAGGCAACCGGCAAACAGGTATGGTCCCCTGATCAGGGCTACCCCGGCGACCCTTTCTATCTTGAATTCCACCGCAAGGACCCTGAGTCGGGATTGCATTACTCTCGGGTCACCGGACAGGACGATAAACAGGTCTATGAGCCTGAGAAGGCCCATGAACGCCTGGAGAGCCATGCGCGGCATTTCGTCTCACTCATTACCCGCATTCTCGATCGAACCGTCATCGCTGATACAGAGCCCATTATCGTTTCACCATACGACTGCGAGCTGTTCGGCCACTGGTGGCACGAAGGCGTGCACTGGCTTGAACAGGTCTACCGGCTGCTTGATAAGGAGAAGACTGTTTCATTAAGGGGCCTGGGTGAATACGTTGATCAGTACGGCGGGGCATTTTCCACCATCATCATGCAGCCCAGCACCTGGGGGCTGAACTCGGATTATACGGTCTGGCAGAATCCCGAACACGGCTGGCTCTGGCCATACATCAATGCGAGTTCCAGAGAGGCGGAGCAGGTCTTCAAAGAGGTGCGGCCGGACGATGATCGCGGGCATCGCATCATGCGGCAGATGGCCCGTGAGCTTCTCCTCATGCAGGGAAGCGACTGGCCCTTCCTCCTCTTTACGACCCAGGCCAAGGAATATGCCAACCAGCGCTTCCACCACCACCACCAGCGATTCTTGAAACTCATCTGGGCCGCAAAGGACCTCTCGGACCATGGCAGGCTTTCAGAGTCGGCGCTGCAGCAGATCGAAGATGTGGACAACCCCTGGCCCGACCTTGACTGGAACCTTTTTAAAAATCAAGGGTGATTCTTCATAGTACCCATCCGGAAAACAGACCTGCAGGCTGAGCCGAGCACATCAAGACACATTCTCATGGGTGCCCCGGCTTGCTTTCTCAAAACCGGATCATAATATAAACCCCTGATCATGCGCTCACAATTTCATCACCAGGCTCATGCAGAGGGATTCATCATTACCAAAAAAGAGGGAGGTATTATGAGGAAAGCAATATTCGGTATGCTCATCGTCGCAGTATCCGTATGTCCAGACCTACTGGCCGCTACAGGCTCAGATGGAATCGTTGTGGTATACCGGCACTCTGCCGGGCGGCAATAACTACCTGCTGAAGGCCCTGAAGCCGACCATCATAGGCATCGCCTTCATCGGCTCATCTTCTCCGGTTCAATCTTGTTCAGTTCCGTCTTTTCCAGCTCGATATGCCGGACGACCACTTCCACTCCGTTGCCGCGCAGATGCCTGGCCAACTGCTCGGCCAGATCGGTACGTCCGGCAGCCAG
>JBEKLI010000265.1:0-6854 GCA_050010275.1 Desulfomonilia bacterium
TGTACATCACGGGCACTGAGCAACACATATAACAACTGAGTCCCCTTTACGCTGAACTGACCAAGGACATCCAGTAACCTTCCCTATAAAGCCGGCCCTCTCCAAGACAAACCGTAATAAAGACGAAAACGACCCATGGTCAGGTCGTCTTGGTATTTTAAGACCGATCACTTACCACTCCTTTAAAACCTGTTGCAGTCCCCTACATCACCTCTTTGTCATGCTGAATATTATACTTCCTGATCTTGTAATGCATGACCCTGCGGGAGATGCCGAGGATCTCGGCTGCATCTTTCTGTACCCAGTTGGACTTCTTAAGTGCCTGGATAAGCATGGCCTTCTCATGGGATTCAATGGGGTTAAGCCCCTCTTCAGAGAGCGGAATAGCTGTTGTATGGTCGAACATGCCCGACGGCAGGATCTCGTCCGGCGTGATGACGGAATCCTTGCTGAGTACCACTGCCGACTGGATAATATTCTTAAGCTCTCTTACATTGCCGGGCCAAGTATGGGCAAGGAGCATATCCATGGCCTCTCTGCTGAACCCGGTCACGGTCTTGCCGGTCTTGTTGCTGAATTCCGTAAGGAAGACCTGGGCGAGGCCGACTATGTCCTCTTTGCGATCTCTGAGCGGCGGCAGGTTGATGGTGAAGACCTTGAGCCGGTAGAAAAGATCTTCCCGGAACTCACCCCTGTCCACTTTTGCCTTGAGGTCGACATTGGTGGCGGCAATTATCCGGATGTCCACATGCTTCTGATTGATCTCGCCCAGGCGCCTGAACTCACCGGATTCCAACACCCTCAAGAGCCGTGTCTGCATCTCGGGTGATATGTTACCGATCTCGTCAAGAAACAACGTCCCGCCGTCGGCCTCCTCGATGATGCCGCGCTTTTCCTTTACGGCCCCGGTAAAAGCACCCCGCCCATAGCCGAACAGTTCGGCCTCGATGAGGGTGGGGGGGGTAGCCCCGCAATCCATGATAACGAGCTTGCCCTCACGCCTCTTACTCTCATAATGGAGCATCCGGGTTATGAGCTCCTTGCCGGTGCCCGACTCGCCCAGAACAAGCACAGTGGCGTCCGACGAGCTCACCTGGCGGACAAGGGCCAAGATCTTCTTCATGGCAGGGCTTTCGGCATAGATATGCTGCTCTATACCGTCTCCGAGCTCCTGCTCGAGGTAGCGCACCCTCTGCTTGAGACTGCGCTTTTCAATAGCCTTCTCGATCTTGGCCACCAGTTCTATGGCCTCGAATGGCTTCACAAGGTAGTCATGAGCACCTTCTTTGATAGCCTGAACGGCGCCCTCGATGGAGCCGTAAGCAGTGAAGATGATGACCTCGATGTCAGGGTCTATCTTCTTGGCCTCTTTGAGGACCTCCATGCCGTCCATATCCGGCATCTTAAGGTCGGTAATCAGGACGCTGAAATTGTCCTTCCTGAGGGCATCCAGGGCCTTATTGGCCTTGGTGTATCCGACGGCATAGAAACCCATCGCTTCAAGCCTCGCAACCAGGACCTCCACGATGTCCGGCTCATCATCAAGGATGACGATCTTATGCCTGGGATTCATTGCTTTCCCCTGCGTTTAACCGATTCAATATGGATCTGCTCCAGCTTGTTCAGCTTATAACTGAGCACTTCGATCTCTTTTTTAATGTCCTCGTTCTCCTTCTTCAAGGTCTCGATCTCTTTTTTTGCCTGTTCCAGGCTCCGTTTCAGTTCTTCACTCTCCTTGGCATATTCCTTGGCCTTGGCAGCAGATTTCTGAAAGGTCTCCATACGCTCAATGAGTTCAAGCAAGTAGCCTGCCTCCACCTTCAGGTAACCAGGCAATAAAGTTTGACCCCTTATCTCTTCCAGATCGGTCTTCATGATACTGAAGGCATATTCACCCTTAACGATGGAGTCCATGATGAGCGCGATCTTGTGCCGGGCCACAAGAGATGGCGGAAACACGGGTTCCAAGGTCTTGAGGTTCTCCTCAGAGGCCTTGCCGTGGGAGAGACTTTTCTCGGCACTATCAATTTTCCTGCCCAGAATCTCCGTCGCACATCCCTGGAAGAGAAGCATGGTCATGAGCAACAGGGAGGCTGAAAGAAAAGATACTCCCCTTACCCACATTGCTTTGTACATAAACCTTTCCTCCATGTGCATCAACGATCCCCCTGGAGATCGCAAGACCGAGACCTATGCCGCCGTGGCCCCTGGTGTATCTTGACTGATAGAACTTTTCAAAGATACGGGGCAGGTCATCTTCGGGTATTCCTTTACCGTGGTCCTCGACCTCAGTGATAATGTTATCGTCTGAGTTCCTTATCCTGATCTCTACAATAGAGCCTTCGGGTGAGTATTTGATGGCATTGTGTGTGAGGTTTGTCAAGACCTGCAGGATCTTGTTCCAGTCCACCATGACCATACAGTCTCCTTGGGTATAATCCACCTTGATCTCCACACCGCTGATATCGGCTATGGGCTTGATCTCGGAGATAAACGAGGTGATTACGGAGTTCATGTCATGAATCTCCATATGGAGCCTTACCATGCCGCTCTCGATTCGTGACATCTCCAGCAGCTCGGAGACTGTATGCAGGAGCCTCTTGATGCCTTGCCCCATAATCTCCACAAGCCGCTTCTGTCTGTCGGCGAGATCGCCTGCCAGGCCTTCAAGAAGCAGGCTCGCCGCCTCCTTCATCGAGGTGAGCGGGGTCTTGAGCTCATGAGATACTACGGAAATGAATTCAGACTTCATGTCATCGAGCTCTTTCAGACGAAGCGCCATATTATTGAAAGATTCGGCAAGCTGGCCCAGTTCGTCCTTGGACCCCAGGGCGATACGGTAAGAGAAGTCGCCTTCAGAGATGTGCTTGATGCCGCCCTTTATGCGTTTGAGATCTCTGGTGACACTGCGATAGATGAGGACAGGCACAATAAGGCCGATGCTCAGGGCTACTCCCAGCACCCACCACGTCCATGCCATAATCTGATCACCAAGCTCCTTCAGGTAGGCGATGTGCGCGCAGATTGGAACCTGCTCACATAGGCCATCCATAAGCCCTTGCCGTTTTCCACCATGTTCCGCTCAGGCTCATCGTAATACATGCCTTTGGTGCCGAGATTCTCCCATGCCCGGGAGATGTCATTCTCCTGCTGCTCCAAGATGACATGATAGGATTCGTTCTGGAGGAGCATATACTGCTTCCCGGTTTCCTCTATTGAGATAAGGTTGGCTATGAGCTTGTCCGTGATCTCTTTTTTCTTGTAATCTATCAGATAGATCTTGGTGCTGAGCGTGCTCACCCTTGAAGATACCACAAAGAGCACCAGCGTGATCCCGAACAGGACCATCACAAAGACCACATAGGTCAAAATGAGCTTCTGGAGGAGACCCGGTTTTGTCATGCTTAAGATTATAGACATCTCTCCGATAAGTGATCAAGGGAGAGATTTATTATGTCAAATATACTCCTATCGGCACTAAGGGCAAATGAAATCCTTCAGGCCAACGCATCATCCAATGTGGCGAACATGAACACGCCTGAATACAAGGCAATCCAGACCACCATCGTCCCATCGATTGACGGCGCTGTCGATGTAACTACCGCCAGATCCGATGATCCCGCACCTCTGGACACTGAAGGCCGTATGGGATCGAACGTGGACGTCGCAAAAGATCTCACCGACATGATACAGGCTAAAACGGGTTTCGAGGCCGCGCTGAGTGCCATCAGCGTCCGTGAGGGGATGTTCGACGACCTGATGACCTCATTGACGAAAGAGAGGCCTCAGTAGTCAGTATTCACTCGTCACGAGTAAAAAAACTCTTCTTCATCGGATCTGAAAAATAATTCATTCTTGGCAAGATTGTAAAACCCGCTATCCCTTCAAAAAGGGAGGGTTCCATCCGGCCCTGGAAGCAGGCGTGCCCATCATACCCATAACAGTGAGCAGCACTTGCGGGATCCTCGGTAAAACTCAATTATGGTCAGACCGGTCAGGACCATGACCGTCCTCGAAGCCCATATACCCTGAAGGACACGATGTTGCATCGCTTATGGAAGAGGTGTACAAGTCTGTCAAACTCGGTTATACTGCCTAGCCGATGATTGGTGATCTGCTCTACAGGTGTCCTTTATGCGGTGCATTCGATTGGCTTGAGAGAGATCACTGCGTTTCCTGTAATACGGACTTCAGGCTCGTAACCCGCTCGCTTGCATCTCTAAACGGTGATGTCAGGCCCATCTCGCACTGGTATAAGAAGGTCCGGGCCTTCGATCTGCCAAAAGACCCATCCGGCGTCATTATGAAAAGCAGGCAGGTCCGGCTCTCCCGGGAGTCTCGGGAGGGTATGTATAAGGGGTATGCAGGCATTACGGCAAACCGTTTCTTAAGGGCCCAGGCGGATACAGGCACCCTGATCCTGAAGGAAGGCGGCCTGAGCTTCTCGGGGGCCGCCCAAAACATCGACCTGCCGTTTAATAAAATCCTGGGGGTTACCATCGAATCGAACACCATAATCATCATCAGCCCGAGTCATGGGCCCCTGTTCTTTGATTTCCTGGAAGAATCGGGTAAGAAGTGGGAAGACCTCATCCAGGGCTCACTCATAAAACATTATGATCCCAAAAAAATCGTGGAATTTTACCCGCGGGTCCTCATCCAAGACTCCTTGAGGGAAAACCCTTCAAAGGCGCCGGGCCATCTCGAGCTGCACGTGCCGGAGAAGAAGTGGTACGCGAAGGATAAAAGCCTGCTCTCTGCTGTGCTTAAGCCTGTTGCCCAGCCTCTTCTGAAGACACTCCTGCCCATAAAAATTACCGGGCTTGAGAACATACCCGCAAAGGGTCCGGCCATCGTAATGCCCAACCACACGTCTTTCCTCGATTCCATTGTCCTCGGCTTCTTTACCAAGCGGGACATCTGGTTCATGGCAAAGAATTCGGAATACCGCCACGCCTTCATGAAGTGGTTCCTGCGCCATGCGGGCTCCTTCCCCGTCCGGCGGTACAATATCGATGTCCAGGCCGTTCGAAACGCCATACGGGTGGTTCAGCACGGCCACATCCTGGGCATATTCCCCGAGGGAGAGCGAACATGGGACGGTGAGATGCTCCCGCTCCGCACCGGCACGATCCGGCTCATCCTGGCGCTGAATACGCCCGTGATCCCGGTGGGCATTTCCGGTGCATACGAACTCATGCCCCGCTGGACAGCCGCCATCAAGCGTGTCCCGGTAAATATCTCCATAGGCAAACCGGTCAAGTTTGCCCATATACCTATCCCGAGACAGACCAGGGACGACATCGAGTCCGCTTCCACGGAACTGCGTACACAGATACAAAAACTGATCAGGGGGACATCATGAGCATGGTGAAGGTAATCCCCTTAGGCGGTGTCAGAGAGTTCGGGCTCAACTCCATGGTCATCGAGACCGCTCTGGGGTCGATCGTGGTGGATACGGGCGTTATGTTCCCCAAGTTCTATCCCACCGGCATCGACCAGATCATTCCGGACTTCAGCTATGTGGTGGAAAACCAGGAGGCTTTCCAGGGTATCCTCCTTACCCATGGACATGAAGACCATATCGGCGCCCTTCCCTACCTTTTGATGGAGGCCCCCATACCCGTCTACAGCCATCCCTTTACCCTGGAGCTGGTCAAGCGCAAGCTCAAGGAATACGACCTGGACGGCCGTATCAAACTCATCCCGGTCCATGCAGGCCAGAAGATAAGCCTGGCGGGTATGGACATCGAATTCATCGAGGTGCGCCATTCCACCATCGGGTGTTTTTCATTGAACATACTCACACCCCAGGGACGCATCGTCCATTCCGGAGACTTCAAGGAGGTGCCGAGCGAATTCAGGACCATGGAAGGCCCGGTCAAGCTCTTTATCTGCGAGAGCACCAACGCAGAGCTTGACCCCAGATGCTCGGACGAGGATAAGGTCTTCTCCAGCATAGACTCCATCATCAAAAACACACACGGTGCAGTGCTCATCTCAACCTTCTCCAGTCATGTGAAGCGCGTCCAGATGCTCTATGAGCTTGCCGTGCGGAACAACAGAAAGGTCACCATCATCGGCAGAAGCATGAACCAGGTCGTGGATATCGCCACCGACCTCGGTATCCTCGAGCTCGATCCGAGGGACCTCATCAAGCCTGAGGAAATCGTTTCCATTGACAGAAGCAAGCTCATGATCATCTGCACGGGCACCCAGGGTGAGGTTTATTCGGTCCTGTCACTCATCGCGAGAGGCTGGCACAAATTCAAGGTGAAGACCGGCGACAGCGTCATCATCTCGGCCCGCATCATCCCGGGCAACGAGATCGCCATTGCCCGCTGCATCGACCAGCTCATCGATTACGGCGCCCGGGTCTATTACCCCGATATCGCCGATGTTCACGCAACAGGCCACGCTACCCAGAAAGAAATACTGAATGCAGTCAGGCTGCTCAACCCCCAGATCATCATGCCCATCCACGGCGAGCTGCGCCACATGAAGTCATTAGCGAACATGGTGGAGACATCGCTCAACCTGGACCCGCAGATCATCTTCGCCAGGGCAGGACAGGTCTGGACCATGACGCCGGACGGCATGGAGATCACCGGTGAAGCACCCCATGGAAAGTGCTTTGTGGACGGTGAGCTCACCGGCGACATCGGGGATGTGGTGTTGAGAGACCGCAGACATATATCCGAGGGCGGGCTCGTCATCGTATTCGTCGTGATTGACTCGGTCAGGTATGAAATTGCCCTGGGGCCCGACATCATGTGCAAAGGGGTCGTGCCCGCGAGCATGGAGCAGGAGATCATGGAGGAGATCCGTGAGAAAGTCCTTTCCATCCTGGGAAT
>JBEKLI010000266.1:0-3953 GCA_050010275.1 Desulfomonilia bacterium
TCATCATCATCGGCGAGCGTATAAACCCGACAGGGAAGAAGGATCTCCAGCAGGGACTCCTGATGGGTAAGTTTTCTCTTGCGAGTTCATATGCCAGGGACCAGGTAAAGAAGGGTGCATCCATCCTTGATGTAAACGTCGGCATGCCGGGACTCGATGAAAAGGGCACTTTGAGGGAGGTTGTGAAGCAGATTGCACTGACCACCGATGCCCCCTTGTGCATCGATACATCGCGTGTCGATGCCCTTGAGTCCGCGCTGAGAGTTTATCCGGGACGCGCACTGATCAATTCCATTTCAGGAGAGGAGAACACCCTTGATGAACGGTTGAAGCTTGCTGCATTCTATGGGGCCATGTTCATCCTCCTGCCCATCGCCGGCAGGACGGTGCCGAAGACATCATCTGAGCGTAGAAAGATCATCAAGGACGTTTATGTCAAGGCCGGCCGGTATGGGTTCACGAAAGATGATATCATCGTGGACGCACTTACCATGGCTGTATCCGCCGATGGTGCGGCTGCCATAGAGACACTCAAGACGATTGACTGGTGCAACTCTACATTCGGCTCAAAGACCGTTGTGGGACTCTCGAATGTTTCCTTTGGTCTGCCTGAGAGAAAATGGGTAAATGCATCGTTCCTTGCTATGGCGATCAGTGGCGGCCTGACGTGCGCCATAGCGAATCCGGAAAGTATCGAGCTCATGAGCATCAAAAAGGCCTCAGATGTACTTGCAGGCAGGGACAAGGATGCATCTGCCTTTATCAGCTTTTTCAGCGGCCCCAAAGGGCAGGTGCCGGATCCTGAGAAAGAAGTGCAGGATAAAACCTCCAAAGAAAGAATCTACCAGGCCGTCATTGAAGGGGATAGGGATGGGATTCAGACCCCTATTGATAAAGCTATTGCTGAAGGGTTGAGCGCCCGAGCTCTTGTGGATGAGCTCATGGTCCCTGCCATCCGGAAGGTTGGGGAGCTCTACGAGAAGAAGACCTACTTTCTGCCTCAGCTCATCGCCAGCGCCGAAACCATGAAGCGTGGCTTCGAACACCTGGCGCCCCGTCTAAGCGAGGAAGGGATATCTTCTGCCGGAAAAGGGACGATCATGCTTGCAACAGTCAAGGGCGACATCCACGATATTGGCAAGAATATCGTTGGGTTGATGCTGAAAAACAATGGGTTTCATGTGATCGACCTGGGCAAGGATGTGGATCATGAGGCATTACGTGAAGCCGCAAGGAAACATAATCCCGACATCATCGGCCTTTCGGCCCTCATGACAACCACTATGGTAAACATGCAGGAGGCCGTGCGAAGCATAAAGGATTCCGGGCTGGTTTGCGACTTCCTTGTAGGAGGTGCCGTAGTGACAGCCGACTATGCTTCTTCCATAGGTGCAAATTTCGCCAAAGACGGTGTTGAGGCGGTCCGAGTCGCAGAATATCTAATCAGCTTGAAGCGGAATACGAACATTTGAATACGTCTTAGGTTTAATGGTCTGACTGCGCGGTTTTGTTGATTGAAGCGATTAATCGAAGACCATAGGCGATGTCCTACTTTCCCTTCAGGAGCTCGTCGATCTTATCTTCGGCCGAATTGCATTGCCAGCACCCAATGTTGCCGTTCTTTGACACTACGACCTTGGTGGGCACACCCCTGACGCCATATGTGCGCGCAACCTTTGCGTCGTTGTCAATGAGGATAGTGTAAGGCAGAGAATATTTCTCTGCAAAAGAGGCCACCTTTTGTGGGCTCTCCATTACATAAATTGATATAAGCTCGAAGTCCTTGCCTTTCATGGCGGTATGGAGCTTTTTCAGGTTCGGGATGTCTTTTTTACAGTACGGGCACCATGTGGTAGTGAAGTCCAGGAGCACCACCTTGCCCCGATAGTCCTTCAATGATCTGATCTTCCCGCCGAGATCCTTCAGGGAGAAGTCGGGAGCCATGGTAAAGTCCGGTCTCGTACCGATCTTTTGGTCATCCGCGTCGCGGCCTTGTACATCACCTATATTCATGGTGAGTGCGGTTGCAATAAATACGGCAGAGAAGAGAATTGCCAGACAGATCTTCTTTTCCATGGTGAGAGGGCTCCTTTTTAAAGCATGAATTTACCCGCAGTGATCAGAAAATATTCACCCATTGCAATAAAGATGTAGCCAAAGAGCTTTTGGATACGGACCATCCATGGGCCTGACTTAGGAAGGCTTGTCAAAAGGGCTGTGAACGTACCCAGGAGTATGAGGATTGTCCCCATACCGAAGGCAAATACGAAGAGCAGGGCCATTCCTAAGATGATGTTCTGTTTTGTTGCCACATAACCCAAAAGCACGGCCAGCACGGGAACGGAGCAGGGGCTCATGATAATACCCGATGCGATGCCCAGGAGTAGCGCCCCGAGCATGCCTTTCCTTCGGGTAGTGAACATCGGGCTGCTGAAGAAGCGTGGCAGGGGAATAAAGAAGACATCGAGCATGGAGAGCCCCATGAAAATGAAGATATTTGCCACGACCAGATTTGTCCATGGGCTGGTCTGGATGGCACCGAAAAAACTTCCCGTAAGCCCGGCGATGCTGCCTAAGACCATATATGTCAGCGATGTCCCGAGTACGTATACCAATGAAAGGAGAAAGCCGTTCATACGCGACCCCCTACCCTGGGATCCAATGAAAGAAACAGTAATGGGGATAAGGGGATACATGCATGGGGTGAAGCTGACGAGGACACCGCCGATATATGAAGAGAGAAGGGCAAGAAGCATAGAGCCTTGAAGATATGTGTCAAGGCTGCTGGTCAGATTCTCAAACATATGGGTTCTTTCCGTAGCATGTCAAAAGCTCTCCTTTCGGAAACGAATCTACCACAAAGCAGACCTTTAAGGAATTCGATAAGAAATAGACCCATCATATATTCACACAGCAAGCGGCCTTTGGTCCTTCATTCTTTGCCGGTTTTGCTTATTTAAATAATAATTAAAGTATTGACAGGCAGATTTGTTAATAGTAATTATTATCATTAAATAAAACTTTTTTGCTATTCCTTCATGAATTTTAGCTATTGGTGATCAGATGATAAAAAAACAACAGAGGATGACAAGGCAGCGGATGATTATCCTTGAAGAATTAAGTAAGGTGAGAAGCCACCCCACGGCCTATGAAATCTATGAGATGGTCAGAACGAGACTCCCTCGGATCAGCCTCGGCACGGTGTATAGAAACCTTGACCATCTCTCTTCAAGCGGGCAAATCCGGAGGCTCGACCTGGGACACGTGCAAAGGAGATTTGATGCAGTAATGGATGATCATATGCATATCAGGTGCCTTTCCTGCGGCAGGGTAGATGATGTTCCCTTGAATCCATCCATGAACATTACTACTATTAAGGGCATTGTGGGTAGCCGGAGCGGTTATGAAGTCTTGGGTTGCGGGATGGACTTCCTGGGTATTTGTCCTACATGTAAAAGGTTGAACGAACACAAGATGAATGGATCAAAGGTCTAATCACAAACAATAAAACGAATACTACTCTTAAGGAGGAACACCATGGGAAAGTTAAAGAGTTCACGGACGGAAAAGAATCTATTAGGCTCATTTGCCGGAGAATCCCAGGCTCGCAACCGCTACACATATTTTGCCGGCCAGGCCCGGAAAGAGGGCTTTATGCAGATAGCCGACATCTTCGAAGAGACCGCAAGCCAGGAGAAAGAGCACGCCAAGAGATTCTTCAATTTTCTTGAGGGCGGAGAAGTGGAGATCCAGGCAAGCTTTCCTGCCGGTGTCGTCAGCACGACCCTGGAGAACCTCAAGGCCGCAGCAGCTGGCGAGCACCATGAGCAGACCGTGTTGTACCCGGGATTCGCCAAGACAGCCCGCGAGGAAGGTTTTGAAGTCATTGCAAAGGTCTGTGCCGTGGCAGCCGGCAATGATGCAAAATTTAATAGGATAAATTGTCGTATTGG
>JBEKLI010000267.1:0-3950 GCA_050010275.1 Desulfomonilia bacterium
TGATTCTCCTGAAAGATTTTGCAATTTGGGAGCACAGGCCGTATTTGGCAATGCTTTCTTTATTGACGATCACAGCGTTAATCTTGATGGTCAAAATCTATCAGCCAGAAGCTGGATCATTTCCACCGGATCTTCTCCGGCGCTTCCCCCTGTGGAAGGTCTTGCCAATACTCCTTACTTAACTAATGAAACTATCTTTAGTCAAAAGAAACTGCCCGCGAGATTGATAGTTCTGGGCGGCGGGCCTATCGGTCTGGAACTGGCGCAGGCAATGGGACGACTAGGCTCGCAGGTTACAATCGTTGAATTTTTGGATCAGATTCTCGGTCCGGAAGACCCAGACATTGCCGGCATTCTTCAACAGCAGCTAAAAGAAGAAGGAATCACAATCTATAAAGCAACTAAAGCTGTAAAAGCTCAATACGATGATTCTTTGTTCCATCTAACCATAGCAGATACAACTGCTAAAGGACAAACTCGCATCTTAAATGCTGAGGCTCTTCTCGTTGCTGCCGGGCGTAAACCTAATATCGACGGCTTAAAGTTGGAAGCGGCAGGTGTTAAATTTACACCACGCGGTATTCCGACAGATTCAAATATGAAGACAAACATAAAACATATTTATGCTTGCGGTGATGTCAACGGCCAGTTTCCTTTCACGCATGTGGCCGGTTATGAAGCGGGCATTGCTCTGACTAATGCAATTTTGCGTCTGCACCGCAAAGCGGATTATGCAAAAATAGGTTGGTGCACTTACACCGATCCCGAGATTGCGAGTATCGGGCTTAATGAGAAGCGTGCACAAAAAGAGGGCACCGTATATCGTGTCATTGAAGAGCGTTTCACTCAAAACGATCGTGCCGTTGCCGCGAGAGAACCGGGGGGCAAGATCAAGTTGCTGCTGAACACCAAGGGCTCTCCGATTGGTTGCCAGATCATCGGGGCGCATGCAGGCGAACTCATCCATGAATGGATCATTGCCATGAACGGAAAAGTGAAACTATCCACCATGGCAGGCACTGTTCACCTTTACCCCACCCTCTCGGAGGTCTCCAAACGATCAGCCGGAGATTTTTTCGCTTCAAAGCTCTTCTCTGATAAGACAAGATCCATACTCCGCCTGCTCTTCAATCTTAAGGGAAGGGCGTGCAGTGTGAATGAAGAAAGATTGAGTGAATGAGATAGGCCCATCGAGGAGACCATAATGTCATTATTCCTGCTCACCATTTTCAGTATTTATAGTGCCGTGCACGTCTATGCCTTCTTCAAGGTGAAGGCCGCCTTCCCTTTCGGGACCGGTGCAGGCATTTTGCTGGGAATCTTTTTGGCAGTCATGACCTTTGCCCCCATTTTTGTCCGGATACTGGAAAGGCATGGGTATGAATTTTCAGCCCGGTTAATGGCTTACATCGGTTACAGCTGGATGGGCATCATCTTCCTGTTTTTCACCCTTTCCCTCTTGACCGATCTCTATCACCTCTTCGTACACGGTACCGGGCTGATCTTTCACAAGGACATGGGCCTGCTCATCCCCTCGGCAAGAATCGCCTTTCTCGTCCCCCTCTTCCTTGCCCTTGGCCTGGCCCTCTATGGATACTTCGCCGCACTGAATATCCGCCCGGAAATGGTCACCCTCAGATCATCCAAGATCCCTGAGGCAATCGGCCGTCTGCGGATTGCACAGGTCTCCGATGTCCATCTCGGCATCATTGTACGTGAAGCGAGATTAAGGAAGATCCTCCGGGTGATATGGGAGGCGAAACCGGATATCCTCGTATCAACGGGGGATCTTGTGGACGGTCAGATCGACAGCCTTGCAGGTCTGGCTGAGGCACTTCAGGAGATACAACCTCGATACGGTAAATATGCCATTACCGGGAACCATGAATTCTATGCAGGGCTCCCGCAAGCCTTGGATATTACCAGGAGGGCCGGTTTCACCGTCTTGAGGAACGAGGCCGTGACGGTCGGGGGCATCAACATCGCAGGTGTTGACGACCCTACCGGGAAATATTTCGGCCTGTCCAAAGGTTTGCCGGAAGAAGAACTGCTCTCTTTATTGCCGCGGGATAAATTCACCCTCCTCCTCAAGCATCAACCCTCTGTCCGCATAAACTCCCTGGGCCTTTTTGATCTCCAACTGTCGGGGCATACGCACAACGGACAGATCTTCCCCTTCAGATATCTGGTGAAGCTCTTCTTCTCACACATTACAGGATGGTACGACCTCCCCAAGGGATCCCACCTCTACGTGAGCCGGGGAACCGGGACCTGGGGCCCGCCCATACGTTTCCTCTCCCCTCCGGAGGTTACGGTGATCGATCTCATCCACAGCCGGTGAATGGTGACTATAAGGAGATGTTCACCTTTTTTGTTTTTTAATTTTTTTATATCAACTGCACACATAAGTCTTGTCTGTATGACATTAAAACTTAATTATTAATGTAAATCAAAAGGGAGGTAAATAATGGCACGTGATCCCAGGGATACGAAAAAGAAAAAGGTGATCGAGGTGCTCAACAAGGCCCGGTCTATGGAGCTGCAGGCTATCTATCAATACATGAACCAGCACTATAACCTGGACAACATGGATTACGGGGATCTGGCACTGAAGGTCAAGCTGATCGCCATTGATGAGATGCGCCATGCCGAGATGTTTGCCGAGAGGATCAAGGAGCTTGCCGGTGAACCCACCGCAGATGCTGCCGCAAAGGTCGAAAAGGGGCAGAAGATAGAGGCGGTCTTTCCCTTTGATGCCAAGCTTGAGGATGATACCATCGATATTTACAACCGGTTTCTGCTGATATGCCGGGAGAACGGCGACAGTACGAGCATGAAGCTCTTTGAGACCATCATTGATGAAGAGCAGATCCATTTCAATTACTTTGACAATGTCGCGGATCACATTGACAAGCTCGGTGCAGCCTATCTCTCTCAGATTGCAGGTACTCCGGCCGATACCGGAACACCGGCCCAGGGCTTTATTGCAACCCAGGGCGGCGGTGCATAACTCAACATACCCTGCTGAATCGTTTCTCTAAACGGGCAGAATGGCTCTGAGCATGAAATAAATTGAAAGGACTAAAATGAGTCACTCGATGGGGCACTCTATGCATGAAAAGGCATTCCAGGAATACTATCCGGACCACCTGAGCCATTGCTATGGATGCGGCCGCCTCAATGAGCACGGCCTCCATATCAGGAGCTACTGGGATGGAGATGAGAGCGTAGCACTGTTTACCCCGCAGCCTTATCACATTGCAATCCCCGGTTATGTATACGGCGGATTGATTGCATCCCTCATAGACTGCCACTCAACCGGAACCGCTTCAGCTGCTGCACACCGGGGAGAAGGCCGCGAAATGGGGATGGATCCGGCCATAAGATTCGTAACTGCATCATTGCACGTGGATTATCTGCATCCTACCCCATTGGGAGTGGAGCTTACACTCAGGGGAAAGATAAAGGAGATCAAAGGGCGCAAGGTCATAGTGACTGTCACGGTCTCTGCCCGGGGAACCGTGTGCGTGCGGGGTGAAGTGGTGGCCGTAAAGATGCCCGCGCATATGAATCCTTCTATGGAATAAGGGTGTTCCCAACAAATTAGGAAAAAGGAATTTATGGGGCTGTTTAAAATCGATTTTCAACTTGTCGTTATTACCGCAATTGTGTCTCTCGTTGCAACCGTTGCAATCGTCTTTATGATAAACATCATGCAACCGGAATTAATTGTTCTAAAGGGCGGCACCACCCTTTTCATATATATAGGTGTTTTTACCGCGAACCTCATCATAGAAGCTGCCCGTCAACGCTCCGCAAGAAATAGAAAGATGTAGTATGCATATCTGAGTTATTCATCCAGTGAATAAAAAGGTAGATATCGTTAGGAGATGAGCAATTACGGCCGAGTAGAGTATATCCCGGTAATATAAACCGTTATATTGCCGTTA
>JBEKLI010000268.1:0-3946 GCA_050010275.1 Desulfomonilia bacterium
CCCATCTTCTATCTCCAGCGCAGGGTTGGCATGGATGGGAAGGATTTCAAGGTGATTAAGTTCAGATCCATGCGTCAGGATGCAGAGAAGGATGGTCCCAAATGGGCCACTGAGAACGATCCGAGGATTACCCGTGTGGGCAGGGTCATTAGGAAGCTGAGGATTGATGAGTTGCCCCAGTTTATCAATGTAATAAAAAACGACATGAGCTTTGTCGGCCCACGTCCCGAGAGGCGTTATTTTGTTGACCAGCTCGAAAAGGCCATACCTTTCTATGCCTTACGAATGCACGCCAAACCGGGGATTACAGGCTGGGCCCAGATTAATTACCCGTATGGCGATACCTTTGAAGATGCCAAGGAAAAGCTCAAGTTCGAGCTCTTTTACATGAAGCACCGTTCTATGTGGCTTGATCTTGTAATCATATTCCAGACTATCAAGGTGGCGATCAAGGGGAGAGGATCTCAGTAGGCAGTGACGAGTGGAGGAGCGGTATTAGCCGCACTTACCTGACCGAATATCAAGATCCCTTTTGCCTTATAAACTACTCAGGATCAATGGCCCGTTTGCGGTAATTGCAATGCTGTGCTCGAAATGTGCAGATAGCGACCCATCGGCGGCTACGGCGGTCCAACCGTCTTTCAGGATGTTCACCTTCCAGGTTCCCTCGTTCACCATGGGCTCTATGGCGAACGTCATCCCTTCCTGAAGGACCGGGCCGGTACCCTTTTTACCGAAATTGGGGATCTGGGGGTCTTCGTGGAGGCTTCTCCCGATACCGTGGCCTACGAATTCTCTCACTACATAAAATCCTGCAGATTCAACTACCTTCTGGATAGCTACGGAGATATCGTATAAACGATTCCCTACAACCGCCCGGTTAATACCTTCATAGAGGGCCTTCTCGGTAACCTCCATCAAACGCAATGCCTTCCTCGATATATCACCGACCGGATAGGTTTTGGAGGCGTCTGAATAGAAACCATCACGTAATGTCCCAACATCAATGCTGATGATATCACCGGCCATTAGTTTGCGAGGGCCTGGAATGCCGTGGATAACCTCTTCATTGATGGAGGTGCACAACGTAGCAGGGTATCCCCGATAACCTTTGAATGCTGGAACAGCATTATGCGTAAAGATAAAAATTTCCGCTTCATTGTCGAGCTCGGCAGTGGTGATGCCGGGTTTGATCATAGGCCCCAAGTGTTCGAACAGGAGGGCCAGTATCCTATTCCCCTCCCGCATAATAGCGATTTCCTGGGGGGTCTTGAGGATGATCATCCATCCAGGACCTTTTTCAGTGGATATTCGATGATACCACGGGCACCCGCCTTCAGGAGCTCCGGCATCAATGAGCGTGACTGTGATTCGTTGATGATGATCTCCAGCGAATACCAGTTCGGGTCATGAAGCGGTGAGACCGTGGGCGAAGTGATGGCAGGCAGCATCTTGATGACGGCCTCCAGTTTATCTTTCGGTGCGTTCATCTTCAGCCCTACCATGCCTGTGGCCTGCAGAGCCGCCTTTAGCATGAGGGAGATCTGTTCAATTTTGGTGCGTTTCTCTGAGTCCTTCCAGGTCTCTTTGTTGGCAATGAGCTTGGTATTCGTTATGAGGAGGATATCTACAACCCTCAGATTGTGTGCCTTGATTGTTGATCCAGTCTCGGTTACCTCCACGATGGCATCCGCCAGTCCTTCCACAACCTTTGCCTCGGTGGCACCCCAGGAGAATTCCACCTCGACATTGATGTTCCTTTCTCTGAAGAACTTCTTGGTGAAATTCACTAATTCTGTGGCGATCTTCTTGCCTTCGAGGTCTTCAAGCTTCTGGATGCGTGATTTCTCATCAACGGCCAGTACCCACTTGGCAGGCTTGTAGGTGGCCTTTGAATAGATGAGGTCAGCTACCTCCACGACATCGGATTCGTTTTCGAGGATCCAGTCCTTGCCGGTGAGTGCAAGATCAAACAGGCCTGATTCCACATAACGCGAGACCTCCTGTGCCCTCACAAGGGCACATTCAATGTCTGAATCATCAATGGACGGGAAATAGCTGCGTGATGAGGTGCCGATGATCCAACCCGCATCCTTAAACAGCTCGATAGTGGAAGTCTGCAAGCTTCCCTTGGGGATGGCAAGACGTATCAAGCTCATTTCTTATATACCTCTTTGGGGTCAAAGACCCTGATACCGTCTTCTATCAGGGTCCCGTTCTCTATCTTTCGGTAGAAGCATGATCGATTACCGGTGTGGCAGGCTGCTCCCCCGATCTGATTCACCTTGAGCAATATGGTGTCCCGGTCGCAGTCAATCCGGACCTCAACGATGTCCTGTACGTTGCCGGATTCCTCTCCCTTTCTCCAGAGTTTGTTCCGTGATCGGCTGAAGTAGCATGCCCTGCCGGTGCGGAGAGTCTCTTCGAATGACTCCTGGTTCATATAGGCAAGCATAAGGACCTCACCGGTGGCGGCATCTTGTGCTATAGTAGGGACAAACCCGCCTGACTTAGCGAAATCGACCGGTATCTCCATTTAATGCCTCCTTAAGAGCTGAGCCTTAACAGGTTTTCGTAAAATGTGTCAAGGGCGCATGTCCCTGCATCAATAGGCTTGGATCCGTTATGGCTTGTGGATACTCAAGCCAGATACATCTTCTGCCGCTTCCTTGAGCAGTTCTGCCATAGTGGGGTGAGGATAGTGCGGCATGAGGAATTCCTCGATATACAATCCCTGTTCAATGGCGAGTGCTGCCAAGGAGATGAGCTCAGTGGCATGGGGGGCCATAATGGTTACCCGTTCTATTTTTCCTTCAGGGCTGCAATAAACCGTTGCAAATCCATTCGATGCCTCCATGGTCCGCGCCCTACCCAGGGCGGATACCGGGAATGTCCCTCTTTTCCCATGAGCGGTATCCATTTGATCCATCTGCTTGCCCACTGAGGCTATCTCGGGATTTGTAAAGATCACCGATGGGATTGCGGAGTAGTTCATGATTTTCGAGCCGCCGGTGATGGTATCTACGGCAACGGCAGCCTCCTTTGCTGCTACATAGGCATACATCTGAGAACCGGTCACATCACCAACTGCATATATTCCAGATATGTTTGTGCGCATGGAGCGGTCCACTTCGATACCATTTGATGCGGTAAGGGCAAGATGTAAAGGCTGGATACCATTGGGGATGACCGGCTCTCTCCCGATGCAGAGCAGGATGCCATCTCCTGTAACGGTTTCCATCCCGCCTGGTTTCTCTATAGTAAGATTGAAGCCGGAAGGCTTTTTAATGGTTGTTATCCGGCCTGAGGTGATGAAGCGCACCTTCTTATACTGTGAGACCAGCTGTTTTGATATCTCTTCATCCTCTGTGGCCAGGATCCTATCCAGTGCCTCGATGACAGTCACTTCAGCGCCCAGGTTTGAAAACACATGGGTCATCTCGATGCCGATCACTCCGCCCCCTATAATTATGAGAGAGGAAGGAAGCCGTTTGAGATCAAAGATATCATCGCTTGTCAGAATACCTTCGGGTTCGAACAGGGCAGGCTTCTTCGGCCGTGAACCGGTGGCAATGATGATTGAGGAGGAAATGATATGTTCCTCTCCAACATGAATGGAATTCTCGGACTCGAAATTTGCGTATCCCCTGAAGATGTCTACCCCGGCTTGACTGAGCAGAAATTCTATCCCCTTGACAAGCCGCGTCACGATCCTCTCTTTACGTTTATGCAGGTTTTCCAGTGTTATAGTGGCAGTCCCCGCATCGATCCCGAATCTCTGGGCGTTTTTCATATGAATATAAAGATTGATGCTTTCTATGTAGCTCTTGGCGGGAATGCACCCCAGGTTTGTGCAGGTGCCTCCGAAATGTGAGCCTTCAGCGATCCCGACACGAAGACCTTTTTTTGCCCCGAGCAGTGCAGCGGTGTATCCTCCCGGACCACC
>JBEKLI010000269.1:0-3922 GCA_050010275.1 Desulfomonilia bacterium
GACCAGGACGAAGCGATCCGGCTTCTCTTCCAGATTGTAGCCCATCAGATGGGGCAGCATGATGCTGTTGGCCAGACCATGAGGAATCCCGTAAAGTGCCCCCAGGGCGTGGGCTGTGGCATGGACCCCGCCAGTGAAGGCGTTGATGAAGGACATACCTGCCATGTTGCTCGCGATCAGCAGGTAACCCCTCGCCTCGACATTCTCCGGGTTTTTCATGACTTCGGGAAGATATTTCGTGATGATCCGGACCGCGTGCAGCCCCAATGCGTCCGAGATAGGATTCGCACTGCTGGTGGTGATGGCCTCGATCGCATGCGTCATGGCATCCATGGCCGTGAAGGCGGTGATCTTTGGGGGAAGCTTCACCGTCAATTCAGGGTCCAACATGGCGATATCCGCGTTGCAGAAAGGATGTGCACACGCCACCTTTACTTTGTCTACATCGTTGAGGACAACCATAGCGAAGGTCACCTCTGCCCCGGTTCCTGCCGTGGTCGGGAAAGCGATGTGCGGTGGCAATGGTTTGGCCCCGTCAAACAATCCAACCTGCTCCGCAAGGGGCGAAAAATCATCGAGACCTCCACCAATCAGAATGTTAACGGCCTTGGCGGTGTCCATAACACTGCCGCCTCCTACGACCACCATGCTGTCAGCGTCGCACTTCCTGTAAAAAGCCGCCCCCTCGTTGATCAGATCGAGGCGGGCGTCCTGCACGATCTTGTCGTAGACACCGACCAATTCCAGGCTGGAGGCTTTTATCGCTTCGATCACCATGTCCGCCACACCAGCCTGAATGAGTCCCTTGTCCGTGTAGAGGACCACCTTCTTGCCTCCCAGCTTCTCCATCTCAAAACCCAATTCTTCTCTTACTCCGGCCTTGTACATGACTCGCGGCCGGTTTACCCAGGAGAAGAACGGTTCAAATAGAATATCGGGATACTTCATACCTGCCTCCTTTCAATGATTAGAATTAGACCTTGCATTGCTTAGCTTTATGGCATGACGCGTAAAATATTTTTGAATAGTACGAGCTTATTATGAAGCACTCGGACAACCAAGTCAACATGACAGTTTGGGGTGAAATGTACAAATGATTGATGACCTATTTTCAGTTCATATAGAACTCGGTTTTTATTCCTGCTATAAACAATAAGATCTATATTGAAAATTATGATCCTTTCTCCCCGTAATGTTCAACTTTTTATTTCATACTGGTGTAAAGACTTGTAGGTGTAACAAATACTATCCTTTCTATCTCGTGCTTCCTGTAATGCTGTTCTTCTAATTTTGCCTGTCTGTACAACATTTCATTCGTTTATTATCAACTCCATAAAAAGGGTCAGTTTCCCGACCTCTTATAGTACCACTTTTCCTGCCGCTTCCGTGGAGGCGTGAAGTCAGATGGTTGCCCCAAGGGGAACCATCAATATGAAGGTGCTGACATGTCAGGAGATGGTCTGGGGATGAAACACCTTGACAAAGGGGTCTGCCCCTGATAAAAAAAAATCTATTTTCCCTTGGCCGTCGATGGAGAACCCTGCACAATTTCTGTCTACGGGCGTTTTTGTCTGCCAATTCCCTTCCCAATCAACGTGACTTTTAAAAATCGTGATACTAAGAACTGGACAGCTAACCTGATAGAAAAATAATTCATAAGGTCTTTAACCCTGCGTGAGGGTAATACGGACTGATTATCGAAACCCCATTTATAGAAAGAGGCGGGGTTTCATATTTGTGCTTGACGACTTCCTGAAAGTATTGCTTGACCATCTTGAATTTGGCTATATAATTCAACCAATAATCCATCATCTGAGCCGTCTTATAAAGTCAGTATGAACCGCGACCTTTGCCCCAACGATGGTAGAAATCCTATTGACATAGGACACCTTTCAAACTTGACCGATAAATGTTGAAATGTTTTACACAGACAGAGGTAGTCTGCGTTTACGGTTTTATACAGACTGTATAAACATTGTTCGGTGCAACAAGTGGGAAGTTGAAATTTGGTTTGTGCAGGGTTGACTGATGAAGAAAAGTCCTTTCTTCGTGATATTCTATTCTTTCCTTCTGCTTTTTTTGACATGCTTTGAAAGTGGTTGCGGTTCCTCATCTGGAGAAGGAAATTCAAATGTCAGTGATTTATGGGTCAGTATCCCATCTGGTGCACCTGTAAGTACTGATCACACTGCTATCTGGACCGGTACTGACATGATAGTATGGGGAGATACTCGCCTCAATAGTGGCGGTAAATATAATCCTCAATCTAATTCATGGAATACAATATCCATAGCGAATGCGCCTCAAGAACGCACGCTGCATACAGCGATCTGGTCCGGCACAGACATGATAGTATGGGGAGGAATCAATTTTAATACGATTCTAAATACTGGAGGGAAATATAATCCTGCAACAGATACATGGAGCCCTGTATCAACAATAAATGCACCTAGCGCCAGGAGAAATCATTCAGCAGTCTGGACTGGAACAGAAATGATAATTTGGGGTGGAGTTGATGCAAATGCTCCTGGTTTTCACGTAACTGATACAGGGGGAAGGTATAATCCCCTAACAGATACATGGATTGCAACTTCAACAGTAAACGCTCCCCCTGCAACATCTGATCAAGCAGTTTGGACTGGAACAGAAATGATTGTATGGGATGGCACAACTGGTGGAAGGTATAATCCTCAAACTGATACTTGGCAAAATATGTCTACCCTAAACATACTTACTCCAAGAACTGGCTTTACAGCTGTATGGTCAGGATCTGAAATGCTTATTTGGGGTGGAAGAGCTGGAGCAGGGAATCCGGTAGTTAATTCAGGAAGCAAATATAATCCGCTCACAGATTCATGGAGCCAAATTTCATCAGTAAATGCCCCTTCAGCAAGAGAGATGCACACGGCAGTATGAGCAGATAGTAAAATGATAATCTTTGGAGGACTAGGTGAAAATGGAACAGGAAGCACAATTTCAGACAATTCTAGGTATAATCCATCGACCGATACATGGGCTTCCATATCTACAATTAATGCCCCTTCTTCCAGATTTAAACATTCAGCAGTTTGGTCAGGCAAAGAAATGATAATTTGGGGCGGATGGGATGCTCTTACTGGGTTTGCAACAAACAACGGTGGGAAATATATACCATAGGTATGATCTAGCTTTAAAGTTAGATTCACAGTAAGTTCGATCTTAATCAACATCAAGCACCGAACAAACGGATTGACAAGAACTTCGTCTGGTCATCCTGCGGTTACATTCTTTCAGTCCGAAATCAACGCTGCCTAATATATCTCAGGCTCACACTTTGGTAGGTCGAAGCAATAATCTACTTCAGTACAAAAATAACTTTTCCATTCATTGCACATTTTCATCTTTGCTCGTGACTCATAGGTGAACGAAACAGACCACCTCTGTTACTAACTTTCTGAAGTCAAGCATAAGGTAAATTTGACGGGGCTACGTTCCGTCAATCGGAGATCAATGACGAATTCTTTTGTCGGGACCATGACTATTCCTGAGATGAACACGCTATTTTGGTGTTAGTATCTTATGAGCCCGCTATAGCCTTAATCACCTCCAGAAAGCAGTCCATTTCCGCATCGGTTCCGATAGTAACCCGGATAAAGTTATCAATCTTAGGTTTATTGAAATACCGGACAAGAATGCCTTTTTCTCTCAGCCGCTGGAACAGGAGACCTCCTGGGCATTGCTCACTGCTGATAAAGATGAAATTTGCCTGCGAAGGAATCACCTTAAAGCCCATTTCCTTAAGCCGGGCGGATACCCGTTCACGGCTCTTCATAATTTTAGATCTTGTTTCCTGAAAATAATCGTCATCTTTAATTGCTTCCCGGGCGCCGGCCAGTGCCAGACGATCAACCGTATATGAATTAATCGAATCTTTGACCCGAAT
>JBEKLI010000270.1:0-3909 GCA_050010275.1 Desulfomonilia bacterium
CAAGGCCCTTGCACGAAGGCTTAGACTCGAAGGGTTCGATGTCTACCTGACCAGAGACAGCGATGTGTTTCTCACCCTTGAAGAGCGCACGGCGTTTGCCAATAAGAAAAGGGCCGACCTGTTCGTATCGATCCATATCAATGCCTCCGGCGACAGCGAGGCCCAGGGCATCGAAACCTATTTCCTGAACCTCACCACCGATTCCTCGGCTATTGAGGTGGCGGCCCGGGAGAATGCGACCACGTCAAAGTCCATCAGCGACCTGCAGCTCATTATCAATGACCTCATGCTCAATTCCAAGATCAACGAATCGTGTCGCTTTGCAAATTGTGTTCAAAAGAGCATCATATCATCGGTTCTCGCAAATGGTTATCCGGGCAAGGACTTCGGCGTGAAACAGGCGCCTTTCTACGTCCTGCTTGGGGCACAGATGCCCTCTATCCTGTGCGAGCTTGGCTTCATTACCAACAATGCCGATTCTTCCCTGCTCCAGAGCGATGCACACCAGGGCACCCTGATTGATGGTATTGCAAAGGGGATCAACAAGTATATAATGAACACCACCTACGCATATAACAGGAGGAAACATTGAGACGCCTTATGCTGTTCGTGGTGTTCTGTTTGGCGGCCCTTCCGCTCTGGGCAGACTACGGGCTGAGCAATGTAGTGATTAAGCAGGTCGATCGGAATCAGCCCAAACAGTCTGCCGCTGATGAGACGTCCGCTCCTCAGGCGGCACCGGATAAAATCCCTGTGCAGGTCTCTCCTGTCGAGGCGTCTTCACACTCGGTTCCTCAATTCAAAAAGTCGAATTTTTACCCATACACCATCCACATATCCTCGTGGCAGAATAAAAAGGATGCCTTGGCCCAATATAAGCAGAAGTTCCATAAGCTCGACGGGGTGTTCATCACCAAGATCGACCTGGAGGCCACGGGCGTATGGTACCGTATCGACGTCGGTGCCTTCTCCACGAGAAATGAGGCTGGCGCACGGATGAAGGATCTTCAAGCCAGAGGGATCATCGATACGGAGGCCTTCATCGGCTCGTCAGTACCTTTGGCGATTGAGATCGGGATCTACAGCGACAAGTCAGATGCGCTCAAGGTGGCGGATAAGCTCTATGGTGAAGGTATTGTGCCCTATGTCATGAAGGAATCCGGCTCAGTCTTCCGGTTGCTGGCAGGGGCATTCCCCAGCAGTAAGAGCGCATATCCGGAACTCGAAGACATCACCGCCATGGGACTGGAGTCCAAGATTACCAAGAGATGAGCCATGCGCTGATCGACTCTTTCCTGGAATACCTTATCGCCGAGCGTTCTTCTCCGGAAAATACGGTTTCCTCCTATGCGGCGGATCTTGAAGATCTTAAGACTTATCTTGATGAAAAGGGCATCTCTGAGCTGGATGTACATCAGGCAACCCTTGAAGATTATACTACCCTTTGCAGGGGAAAAGGTCTTAAACCAACCAGCATCAGCCGCAGACTCTCCTCTATCAGGCAGTTCTACCGGTTCCTCATCGAAGAGGAGATCATGGAAACAGACCCCACACGGGACCTTTCATCCCCGAAACGGGGTATATATCTTCCCGAGGTATTGAGCCGCGACGAGGTGGAGAGACTTATTGCAAGCCCGGATGTAGTCACACCCATGGGTATTCGGGACAAGGCCATGCTTGAGGTGCTCTATGCCACAGGTTTACGGGTGAGCGAGCTCATAACTCTTAAACTGCACAACCTCAATCTCCATGTAGGCTACCTTGTCTGCAGGGGCAAGGGAGACAAAGAGCGCCTTGTGCCTATGGGTGAGAGCGCGCAGCGCTGGATTAGTGAATATCTCAGGAGCGCACGGCCTCATCTGGTAAAGAGGCCTACGGATATCCTCTTCTGTTCAAGGAGGGGTGGTGCCATGAGCAGGCAGAACTTCTGGTATGCCACCAAAAAATATGCATCCGCAGCGGGTATATTGAAACAGATATCACCTCATATGCTCAGGCATTCGTTCGCTACCCACCTGCTTATCGGCGGGGCTGACCTGCGCTCTGTCCAGATGATGCTCGGCCATGCGGACATCTCCACAACACAAATTTACACCCATATCTCATCAACCAGGCTCAAAGAGGTTCACAAACGGTTCCACCCAAGGGGGTAGACGATGGAGGTCATCACCTCCCACATCCAGGCTGACTTCGATGCATTTGCCTCAATGCTCGCCGCCAAGAAGCTCCACAAGGATGCCATCCTCGTATTTCCCGGCGCCCAGGAAAAGAACCTGAGGGACTACCTTGTACAGGCCTCTCCTGAGGTGACTGCCTTGATCCAGAAATTGAAGGCCGTCTCGGTGAGTAAGGTAACGAAGCTCATCATCGTTGACACAAGACAGCTTTCGCGTATCGGAGACTTTGCCAAACTTATAGGGAAAGAAGGCGTCGAGGTGATCGTCTATGATCATCACCCCTGCTCCAGCGATGATATTGCAGGTGTAACCGAGATCTGCAAGGAATATGGGTCCAACAGTGCACTCATGGTGGAGATCCTCAAGGAGAAAGGGATAATGCCCACCCCGGAAGAGGCCACCATCCTGGCCATGGGGATCTTCGAGGATACCGGCTCACTGCTGTTCCCCTCCACCAGGCCGGAAGACGCTACAGCGCTGGCGGACCTTATCCGATGGGGGGCCGACCTGAGGGCCGTTTCACATACACTGGCACGTGAGCTCAGCCCCGAGCAGGTGGATGTCCTGGACCAGCTCATCAAGAATGCCTACATCTTCCATGTGGGCGGCATTGACGTGCTGTTCACGCGCTCCGAGTCCAATCGCTATGTGGAGGACTTTGCCATGCTCGTGCACAAGCTCAGGGGCATGTTTGAGGTGGATTCCATGTTTGCGCTCGGGCTCATGACAGAGCGGATCTATCTGGTGGCGCGCAGCACCGTGCCGCAGATCAATGCCGCTGAAGTGGCCGCGCATTTCGGCGGCGGGGGACATCCTACGGCTGCTGCCGCATCCATAAAAGAACGATCCCTGGATCATGTAGAGAGCATGCTGGTCAACCTCATCAAGAAGGAGACCAAGCCACGGATCACGGCGCGTGACATCATGACCTTCCCTGTCATTGCAATGAACATGGATGCCACCATCGATGAAACGAGCGATGCACTCAACAGATACAATATCAATGCAGTCATTATTCAGTCCAGGGATGAGCGAGTAGTAGGGGTAGTCACACGACAGGTAGTGAGCAGGGCCCAAGGCCATGAACTTGGAGCGGCCAAGATCAAGGACTATATGATCCGCGACATCAAGTTTATCCGCCCTGATGCACCGGTCTCGGAGATACGGACGCTCATCATTGACGGCAATCAGCGTCTATTGCCCGTAGTTGAAGATCGCAGGGCAATCGGCGTCATCACCCGGACCGACCTCATGAGGGTTATGCACGAGAAAATGGCCAGTGTGGAGGGTGTGGATTACCGTTCGATGCAGAAAAAGAACGTTGGGTCCCTGCTGGAAGAGCGTTTTCCAAGACAGGTGAATATGATGCTGCGTCAGGCAGGCGCACTCGCGTCCTCCCTGGGCTCAAACATCTACCTGGTGGGCGGGATCGTACGCGACATGCTGCTGAGGATAGATAACCTGGACATCGATCTGGTGGTGGAGGGTGACGGCATCGCCTTTGCGAAAACCTTTGCCCAGTCACTGGGAGCGCGCTGCGCGGTTCACGAGAAGTATAAGACCGCTGTGATCACCCTTGCCGACGGTACCCATATCGACGTTGCCACAGCCAGGCTGGAATATTACAAACACCCGGGCGGGTATCCCATTGTGGAACAATCAACCCTCAAGCTCGATCTCTACCGGAGGGACTTCACCATCAATACCATGGCCGTATGCTTGGTTCCACAAC
>JBEKLI010000271.1:0-3858 GCA_050010275.1 Desulfomonilia bacterium
AGACTCTTAAGAACACCGGAGTCATATCCCATGCATGCACCTTCATAACCATTGCCGCCCTCACAGGCAAGGCAAAGCATCTCCAGGCAGGCGCATATGTATTCGAAGGCAATCATGTCCCGATGGATATCATGGATATACTGTTCAGGGGAAAAACACTCAAGTATCGAATCACCATCCCTGAGGGTTATACGATTTATCAGATAGGAGAGGCTGTATCAAGGACCGGCCTTATCCCCAAGAACCTGTTTATTCAAAGTGCACTCAGCCCGAAGACAAAAGACTTCTTTCAGGTAAAGGCACCTTCCATGGAGGGATTTCTCTATCCTGACACCTATTACCTAGTCCCCCATATGACACCACTGGAGATCATGGCAAAGATGATTGACCGTTTCAGAAGCATATATACCCCTGAGATGGAACAGCGGGCAAAAGCGATTGGTATGTCCAAGCTTGAAGTCATCACACTGG
Source organism: Desulfomonilia bacterium (assembly GCA_050010275.1). GTDB lineage: Bacteria > Desulfobacterota > Desulfomonilia > UBA1062 > UBA1062 > MWEI01. The sequence continues at coordinate 472 of JBEKLI010000271.1, forward strand.
CATCTCTCATCGAGAAGGAAGCTCATACAAAGGCTGAACAGCCCATCATCTCCTCGGTATTTCACAACAGGATGATGCGGGGAATGCGCCTCCAATCCGATCCGACCGCCATTTACGGCATTATGGGCTTTACGGGCAAGATAAGCCCGGATGATCTGCTTAGGGAAAGTCCTTACAACACCTATCGTCATGAGGGGCTCCCACCAGGTCCTATATGCAACCCCGGTTTAGATTCCATTCGATCCGCACTCTGGCCTGCAAAGACCACTTACCTCTACTTCGTCTCGCAAGGCGATGGGACACATTCGTTCTCCCGCTCCCTCGAAGAACATAACCGAGCAATTTCAAATAATTCCAAGCAGAAGAAAAATCGCGGTATTCTCTAAAGTTGTCCCTCTCCCCTTTCGATAAGGGAAGGCATGGTAAAAGTGCGTGCAGCCATTGTCGACGATGAGGATGAAATACTTGATCTTATCGAACAAATCCTTATTGAGGAAGGGCTCGAGTCAAAAAGGTTCAATAAGGCAGAGGATTTACTTATTATTTCAGAGAAAGAGTCATTTGACATCATTATCTCTGACCTCATGCTTCCCGGTATGACGGGGCTCGAACTCCTTAACCGACTTCATAAGAAAGGGATTATGACACCGTTTGTACTCATCACCGGATATGCATCGTTGGATACGGCCATCGAAGCAGTGAACCGGGGTGCCTTTTCATATATCAAGAAGCCATTTAATATTGAAGAAATTCGTATTGTGGTCAACCGACTCAGGCAAAGGCAGGACCTCCTTGAGGAGATCGCTCAATTGAAAAGACAAGTAGAGTTGCTGCAGTCAAAACTCTCAAAAACAATAGGAGAAGATTATCCAAACACGGCGCTGCCTCCTGTGATGAGGGCCTTGCAGGGCCCCAACGATATGAGCAAGGCCTTTTCCGCAATAGAATATCTCGGCAGGCTCAAGACGGAGGGGCTGATTACTGAAAGGGAATTCGGCGAATACAAAGGCAGAATATTGAAAAGGATTGCTTGATGTACAACAGGGTCCTCATTGTTGACGATGATCCCGGGATACGGGAGACCATATCGCAGATAATTGAAGAGCTCGGATACGCTCCTGAGACCGCCTCCGACGGACTGGAGGCGTTGGCCATGTTGGATACCGGCTCTTATCTATGCATATTCACCGATATCATGATGCCTAAGATGACCGGGATCGAGCTCATTAAAAGGATCAAGGCCCGCGATGTATCGCTGCCCATCATTGTGATCACCGGTTATGCTTCCTTGGAGATCGCCATTGATGCCATGAAGTGCGGGGCCTCCGACTTCATATCAAAGCCCTTCAAGGTGAGCCAGATCCAGCTTGTTCTCAGTAAGATGAAGCGAGAAAAGCTCCTGCTCGAGGAGAACAGGAGATTCTCGGACGCCTTGCAGCTCCATCGCCTCATCGACACCCTTGTGGGACAGCTGGAAGACAAGAACAAAGAGATCAGCTCCCTACAGGCCATATCCGAGAAGATCATCAGCTTAAAGGGTATCCGCGATCTGGTGGGTGCCATCGTTGACGTCTCCAAGCAACTTCTTGAGAACGTGGATGTTCAGTTCTATCCCTTAAACCGGAAGACCCAGACACTCATTGATACCGGCGATGGACAGGGCAGGAGCATCAGCGCCGATCTCATCGAGGGGAAGATCATCAGGAGAAACAATTCTCTGGGTGTTTCAAACCGGAACTTCGTGACCATCTTTCCTCTCATGATCGAAGGCCAGGTATTCGGCACACTTGATATCCACTCCGACTCCGTACTCGGCGAGGAGAAGGAGGGAAAGATCCTGTATCTCCTCAACCGCTCCGCTGAACGCATGGAAAATGTGGCCCTTTATGAGGGCCTCTACGAGAATATGCTCTCCACCTTGAACAGCATGGCCAAGATCCTGGATGCCAGAGATCCGCACACATCTCAGCATTCCACCAGGGTCACCAACTTCTCTCTCGCCTTGGCCAATATCATCAAGCTGTCTGATGATGAAAAGGATGTGCTGTATATCGCCGCTTCGCTCCACGATATCGGGAAGGTGGGTATACCCGACAGCATACTCCTGAAGAAAGACAAGCTCACTGATGAAGAGTTCAAGATCATCAAGAGACATCCCGATATTGGGGCAGATATCTTAAAGCCCTTGCCGCCCATGTCGCGAGAGACGGACGTCATACGTTATCACCATGAACGCTATGACGGTAAAGGATACCCGGCAGGGATCGGGGGTGAGGAGATCCCTCTCCTCTCCCGCATTATTACGCTCGCAGATTCCTATGATGCTATGACTACGGACAGGCCTTACCGGAACGGATTACCTATCGACAAGGCTATCGAAGAGATCATACGCTGCATCGGGAGCCAGTTTGACCCGGAGCTGGCGAATATGTTTATCCACAAGGTTATCGGGGTCTGATATGACCTCTAAGGAATAGTCCCTTGCGGGGCCGGTATCTGAACCGGTGCGCTCCCGCCGGCCTTTGAAGGTCTTGTTGATGAGTTCATCTGTTCCACCAAAGTCTGCACCCTCTGACGAAGTTGCTGGTTTTCCTGGGCAAGAGCTTCGTTTTGACCTGCGGTTGCCTTGAGGTCGGTGTTCTCTTTCTCCAAGGCTGAAAGTCTTTCATTTAAACGCGCGATCTGGCTGTCTTCGGGGACGCCCTGCTGCTTTTTCAGTGAGGCTGCTTCATTCTCGAGTGCACTCACCTTGCTGCTCAGTTCCTGGTTCTTTTCTTCCAGGGTCGAGATGTAGGAGATGGTCTGCTTGAGCATGTCTTTGTAATCAGGATGCTGCTGTTTCCGGTAGCCCCAGAAGTAATATCCGACAAATAACCCGCCCAAGAATATCACAAGGAGGATCACCGCAATTGCCCGTACGTGACTCTTCTCCTCCTCCATCAGCACACCTCCCCATTATTTCTCATTAAGGTGTATGCGAGTTGTATTACCCCGTCAAGTCCAAGTTATCACATCAGAACGCTAGATTGCTAACTTAGTGAAAGGTTCTTCGAATCCTAGATGAGATTCTTCTTCTTAAAATACTCGGTAAGGAGTCCCCTGAGATCGGGGATATCCTTGCACCCGGCGAGGAATATGCCTGCCATTCTTGCCTGCTTGGAGCGTATGGACAGGACTGATCGCCTGAATGTGGCCGGGTTGAGAAAGATGATGTTCCTACCTGATACAATGACCCTTTCCGGATCGATACGGCCTGCAGTTATCCCCATCGCATGCATACAGGCAAATGCATCCGCCAGTGCTGCTGCAATGTGATATTTTTCCTCTTCGGTTACAGATGGTGTATTGAAGAATTCCCTGAGGTCTTTCCCTCCCACGGGTTCGAAA
>JBEKLI010000272.1:0-3850 GCA_050010275.1 Desulfomonilia bacterium
CGCCGATCCGGCCGACGCGCTCACACAGATGGGCGCTGAGAAGCCCGACCTCGTACTCACCATCGGGACACCGGCCACGAAGTACGGCAAGGACAAGATCATAGCGGCAGGCATCCCCGTGGTTTTCACTGCGGTAGCCATACCCACTGCTGCAGGGTGCAAGTCTGTGACAGAGGCAGGCCCGGGCTTCACGGGTGCGACCCTGTGGATGGACATGAACGGCGTGGTCAAGATCATGAGGCTCGCCTTCCCCAAGGCCAAGAGCATCGGGGTCATCCACAGTGAGGACGACAACGCCGTTGCACAGGTGGAGGAGCTGAAAAAGAGCGCTCCGTCTGCCGGTTTTACCGTCCTCTCCAGGCAGATCGACAAGAATGCCCACATCACCCCTGTTGCCCAAGAGCTGAACAAGCAGACAGACTTCTCCGTCATTCCTCTTGACACCTACTATGCCCTGAGAAATTACGAGGCTTCCAACGAGCTCCGGGAACTGAACAAAACCATGAGAAAGCCCAGTGTCATCCTTGCATACGTGAAGGCTCCGGGCGGCGTCCTCTATATCGGGTCGGACTTTGCGTACATCGGGGCACTCTCCGCCCGGCATGCAGCCAAGATCCTCAAGGAAGGGGTGAAACCGGAGACCCTCCCGGTACTTCGCCAGGAGGACCTCGGCATCATGGTCGATACGAAAGAAATGAAAGAGCTCGGACTCGAGCTGCCCCTGCAAATCCTGCAGATTGCCAAGTCTGTGGAATAGAATCATATCGCTGCTCCGGGGTCTGGTCCCGGTACAGATGCTCATTCTTTTGGCATGGATCATAAGGGGATCGATAAAACCCTTATGCTACAGCAAGATAAAACCGAAAATACTGTATAGAATATCACAGGCTGCATGGGCGGATCTCATATGTTCTATATCGTACCCAGGGATGATCCTAAACAGGCCTTGAGAATCAAGAGATTCTTTATGGCCTTTGCCACCTATATCGTGTGGATGCTCATCGCCCTGTATTGCTATTACAATGGGTTGTTCGCGAGGATGCTGGGGCCGATCTATCTGATTCTTACCCTTATCGTTACGACCAACCTTATCCTTTTCCTGATATTCCGCACAGGGGTGAATAGACTGTTCAAGGATCCGAGTCTCACCATGACCCAGATGGTCCTTGCAACCATATGGACCATGGCTATAGCCTATGGCCTGGATGAGGGCAGAGGGATCATGCTCATGCTCTACATGGTGGTCTTTATCTTTGGCACCTTCAGACTGAACATCCGCCAGTTCAGCGTGCTGTCCGCAATTGCCCTGATTGGATACATCTCTGTTATCATACTCCTGTTCATAAACTACCCGGACCGTGTCAACCTCAAGGTGGAGCTGCTTTACCTGGGCACGCTCTTTACCGTGCTTGTGTGGTTTTCTTTTGTCGGCAGCTATATCAATGATCTGAGAAAGAGACTGAGCTGGACAAACAAAGAGCTCAACGATGCCAATGCCCTTACCAAGCAGAGTGAGGAGCGGTTTCGGGATCTTGCCGAGCTGCTGCCTGAGACGGTCTTCGAGGCAGACACTACGGGCAGGATAACGTTTGTCAACCGCAGCGCATATGATCGATTCGGTTATCTGCCGGATGATATCGGAGAGGGTCTCTCGGTCTTCGACATGCTCGATCCGGAAGATCATGATACCATGAGAAGAAATATCCAGAACATTCTTTCCGGCGAGAAAGTAGGCCTCACCGAGTTCACGGCCAGGCGAAAGGATGGCACGCCTTTTCCTGCCATGGCGCACATAACAAGCATAGTCCGCGACGGCAATGCCATAGGCCAGAGAGGATTTCTCATCGACGTCACCGACAAGAAGAACCTTGAGGAACAGCTCATGCGGTCGCAGAAGATGGAGGCCATAGGCACCATGGCAGGCGGCATCGCGCATGACTTCAACAACCTCCTTATGGGGATCCTGGGGAATGTTTCACTGGTCCTCATGAAAACAGATGAGGGCGATTCCTCGCACGTCAAGTTGAAAAATGTCGAGGAATATGTCAAGCGGGCCTCCGACCTTACGAAACAGCTGCTCGGGTTTGCCCGGGGAGGCAAGTACGAGGTCAAGCTCACCGATCTCGGGAAGTTCATAAGACAGAGCTCCGAGATGTTCGGCAGGACCAGAAAAGAAATCCGGATCCACTGCAGAAATCAGAAAGGCCTCTGGAACGTGGAAGTGGATCACAGCCAGATGGAGCAGGTGTTCCTGAACCTGTTCGTGAATGCCTGGCAGGCCATGCCTGATGGGGGAGAGCTCTTCCTTTCTGCCGAGAATGTGGACCTGAACGAGATTGACGTGAGGCCCCATGAGATCGAACCCGGCAGGTATGTGAAGGTGACCGTTGCAGACACGGGCCTCGGCATGGATGAGGCAACCAAGGCCAGGATCTTCGAGCCTTTCTTCACCACAAAGGAGCTCGGCCACGGGACAGGTCTCGGGCTGGCATCGGTCTACGGCATCGCGAAGCACCACGGGGGCTTTGTCCATGTGGAGAGCGAGCCGGGCGCCGGCAGTGCGTTCATGGTCTACCTCCCTGCTTCGGACAAGACCCTGGTGGAAGAGGAAAAGGGAGCGACCGCTGAAGAGGAATTGCGAAAGGGAAGGGAGCTGATCCTGCTTATCGATGATGAGGAAATGATCCTTGATGTCGGCTCCCAGATGCTCTCCAAACTCGGGTACACGGTCCTGACCGCACAGGGGGGAAGAGCCGGGATCGAAGTGTACAGGCAAAACATGGAAAAGATCGACCTCGTTATCCTGGATTTCATCATGCCGGATATCGGCGGCAAAGAGACCTTCGAGCAGCTGCGTAAAATGAACAGCAGCGTGAATTTGCTTCTGTCGAGCGGCTATAGCCTGGACGACCATACAAAGGAGATCCTGGAGAAGGGGGGCAGAGGTTTTATCCAGAAGCCGTTCTCCATGAGAGAATTGTCTGCAAGGATAAGCGAGATTCTTGATTTACCACAAGCCGTATGAGTGAATCAGGGATAGCCCGTGCCCGATAAGCCGGCAGCATTATCGCATTCCTTAAAATATCGGCTTGAAATGGATCTCGCCTTGTAACTTTGCCCCTGCATGAGAGGGGAACCGGCGGGGGCAACCGGATGTTCCCCTCAAACAGTTTATCAGTTCATGCCTCTCTAGGTGGTTTCACCATCAGCAACGTTTTAACAATGAATCGTATAATGTCTTCCGGTCCTTCAGCCGGATGCCGGATCTGGATGCTGTTCCCTCATGCACCCTGATCATATGATGAATTAATCTACCCGGATCAGCACGGCATCTCCCTGGGCAAGACCCCCGCAGATACCGCAGACTCCATAGCCGCCGCCCCTTCTCTTAAGCTCGTACATCATGTTCATTAAAATGCGGCCTCCGCTGGCACCCACCGGGTGGCCGATGGCGATGGCACCGCCGTTGGGGTTGGTCCGCTCCAGGAGAGAGCGCCACTTCTGCTCATCCCGATCAGCCAGTATTTTTGTTGATACCAGGGTAACTGCGGCAAAGGCCTCATTGATCTCTATGACCTTCATGTCATCGATGGAAAGCGGTGCCCGCTGCAATGCTTTCTGGATGACGAACCCCGGTAGCTCCGCCATCCGCCTCGGCTCGCTGGCCCCGCTTGCCACGGACACGATGGTAGCCAGGGGTTTTACCCCCAATGCCTCCGCCCTGGACCGCCGCATAATAATCACGGCCGTGGCGCCGGCATCGAGCCCGGGGGCATTACCTGCGGTGACCGTGGGGCTGCCGTAGATGGTCTTCAGTTTCGATAAAGCCTCTATCGTGGTATCCGGCCTG